>USEK01000118.1 GCA_900553705.1 uncultured Collinsella sp. | reverse complement strand
AGATTCCTCTACGTCTCGTGGGCTCGGAGATGTGTATAAGAGACAGGTCGAGGAGTAACAACTCCCCCACTTGCACACTCAAAAGTACACCGTGCACAAAAAGGAGGCTTCCGCATCGCCGCGGAGGCCTCCTTTTGCATATGTGGGCAGTTGCGGTGGAATAGTTCCTGGCTCATTGCTTAGGTGCCGATTGTAGGAACTATTTCACCGCAACTTATAAAGACGGTGTCGGGCTAGGACAAATCATCCTCGTAGGGCATTAAATCGGCTAGGTAGCCTTTCTCCTTGAGCATCGCCTCGATCTCGTCGAGGGTTTGCTCATCCTCCGCCGCAATGCGATGGAAGTGATAGCCGCTCGTCACCGTTAGTAGTGGAAAGCTCTTGCCGCTCTCGATATCGTGCAGGTAGCGCTCAACATCGCGACGATTGCGGATGTCCAGGTCGGCCGTGATCTTACCGTACACGCGGTGATTGACGATCACGTTGAGCACGGCGCCGCCGGCGTCGACGATACTCGTGAGCTCATCGCCTGCCTGCTCCACGCTATGGCGAACCTTGACCAAGCGCGTGGGCACGGCGGGGCTGCTGGGGGCCTCCTGCAGCACATAACCACGGTTGGTTGCCACGACATCGTGCCCATCGGCACGCAACAGGGCAATATCCTGAACCACGACCTGACGGCTCACGCCAACCTCGCGGGCAAGTGCGCTGCCCGAAACGGGCTCCCTGGCTTCCTCGAGCACGCCCATGATGGCACGACGGCGCTCGCGGGCGTTCATTATTTACCGTCCAGCAGACGCAGATGCTTAAGCGAGAGGTCGAGAATCGGCGCAGAGTGCGTCAACGCCCCCGAGCTGATAAAGTCAACGCCCAAATCGGCGAGCGCGCGGATATTGTTGGCGTCCACGTTGCCCGAGCACTCGGTCTTGGCGCGACCGGCGATAAGCTCAATCGCAGCAGCCATGTCGTCGTGGGTCATGTTGTCGAGCATGATGATGTCGGCACCGGCCTCCACGGCCTCACGCACCATGTCCAGGCTCTCGCACTCAATCTCGACCGTCGCGGTAAACGATGCGTGGGCGCGTGCCATCTCGATCGCGCGCGTCACACCACCGGCGGCGTCGATATGGTTGTCCTTGAGCATGACGGCCGTCGACAGGTTGTAGCGATGGTTGCTGCCGCCACCGATCTCGACCGCGGCCTTCTCGAAGACGCGCATACCCGGCGTGGTCTTGCGTGTGTCGACAAGCACGGTCTTGGTGCCCTCGAGCGCCGCTGCCATGTTGTGTGTGTAGGTGGCGATACCGCTCATACGCTGTAGATAGTTGAGCGCCACGCGCTCGCCCGAAAGCAGCACGCGCGCATCGCCGCGCACCTGGCCCACGTGGTCGCCGGCGTGCACCTCGTCACCGTCGACGACATCAAACAGCACCGAGCTCTGCGAATCCAGCAGCTCAAAGGTGCGGGCGAACACATCCAAGCCGGCGATGATGCCATCGGCCTTGGCGATGAGCTCCACCGTGGCGGGGCGCGCCGTGGGACACACGCTCGCCGTGCTCACGTCCTCAAACGTAATGTCCTCGCGTAGAGCCTGCAGAATCAGATCATCGACGACGAGCTTCATGGTAATGGGATTCATGGTCTACTCCTCCACGGCCTGCGTGCCGGCGGCACGGGCCAAATCATCGATTGCCAGGGAGTCGGCGCTCAGGGCGCGATGGCGGCCATCGAGCGCGGGCTCGCCCGCCTGCTCCACGGCGAGCGACTCGCCGGTGCGCATGTACCACGCGGCGCGACGACCCCAGACCAGCGCCTCGAGCAGGCTGTTTGATGCAAGGCGATTCTTGCCGTGAACGCCGTTGCAGGCCGTCTCACCGGCTGCGTAGAGCTCGGGCATCGAGGTGCGGCCGTCCTTGTCGACCCACACGCCGCCCATAAAGTAGTGCTGCGTAGGCGTAACGGGGATGGGCTCGTCCAAGATGTCGCGGCCGTCCTCCAAGCAGCGTGCGCGAATGTTGGCAAAGTGCCCGGTCACTACATCGCGCTCGACGGGGGCAAAGCTCAGCCACTCGTGCTCAGTACCGTCCTGCTTCATCTGCTCGCGAATAGCGGCGGCGACCACATCGCGCGGCTGAAGCTCGTCGGTAAAGCGCTCACCGGCGGCATTGAGCAGAATCGCGCCCTCGCCGCGGCAGCTCTCGCTGATCAGGAACGTGCGGCCTGGCTGCGGCGAGAACAGGCCCGTGGGGTGAATCTGCACGTAGTCCAGGTGCTCCATCTTAATGCCATGCTCCTGAGCGATGTAGCAGGCATCGCCCGTGAGCTGCGGGTAGTTGGTCGAGTGGTCGTATATGCCGCCGATGCCGCCCGTTGCCCACAGCGTGTGGCGGGCATGGATCTTAAACGGCTCGCCGGCATGCGCGCCCTCGGCGGCATTTACCAGCTCGTCGGCGGGACGAACCGAGTTGTCCTCGTCCACGGGAACGGCGACGACACCGGCACACACCGTGGCGCCGTCACGCTCGCTCGTCAGGATGTCGGTCATGGCCACGTGCTCCAAAATCTGCACGTTATCCAGTCTGCGAACGGCTTGGAGCAGCTTGGTCGTGATCTCCTTGCCCGTAATGTCGGCATGGAAGGCAATGCGGGGGCGGCTGTGCGCGCCCTCGCGGGTAAAGTCGAGGCTGCCGTCGGCCTTGCGCTCAAAGTCCACGCCCATGGCCAGCAGGTCGTTGATGACCGAGCGGCTCGAGCGGATCATGATGTCGACGCTCTCGCGGCGGTTCTCGTAATGGCCGGCGTGCATGGTGTCCTCAAAGAAGGCATCGTAGTCCGAGCCCTCAGGAAGCACGCAGATGCCGCCCTGCGCGAGCATAGAGTCGCACTCGTCGACCGCACCCTTGGAGAGCATGATCACGCGCGTGCTCGTCGGCAGATTGAGGGCAGCGTATAGGCCCGCCACGCCGCAGCCGGCAATAACGACGTCGCACTCCATATCGGGGTATTGCTTGGTTTCCACAGGAATCCTCTCCCTTGAATGTGACATAAGGGACCGTCCCTCATGCCGCATTGTTCTAGCGCGCTGCGTACTCGAGCATGCGGTCGAGCGTGAGCTTGGCCTGATCGGCGGCCTCGTCCGACACGCCAATCTGCACCTCGCCCTCGCCCGTCTCCAGGCAGCGCACGAGCTTTTCGAGCGTGATGAGATCCATGTTGACGCAGGTGGGCTGCACCGCGGGGAAGTAGAACTTCTTGCCGGTGCCCTGGCAGCGGCGCTCGAGCTCGTAGAGCACGCCACGGACCGTCACGATAATGAACTCGCTCGCGTCGGACTCCTCGGCGTACTTGATGATGCCGGCGGTGGAGCCGATGTAGTCGGCCTCGGCCAAGACGTCGGCCTTGCACTCAGGATGCGCCAGCACGAGCGCGTCGGGGTGGGTCTCCGTCGCGTCGACGATCTGCTCGACGGTGATGATGTGATGGCGCGGGCAGTAACCGTTGTTGAGAATGACGTGCTTTTGCGGCACCTGCTCGGCTACGAAGCGGCCGAGGTTTTGGTCGGGAATGAACAGGATATGCTGCTGCGGCAGCTCGGACACGATCTTGACGGCGTTGGAGCTGGTGACGCACACGTCGCTCCAGCTCTTGATCTCGACCGTGGAGTTGACGTAGCACACCACGGCCAGGTCGTCGCCGTACTCGGCGCGCGCCGCGTCAACCGTCTCGCGCTTGACCATGTGCGCCATGGGACAGTCTGCGCCCGGCTCGGGCAGCAGCACGGTCTTAGTGGGATTGAGCAGCTTGGCGCTCTCGCCCATAAACTCCACGCCGCACAACACGATGGTCTGCTGCGGCAGGCTCTTGGCGAGCTTTGCCAGGTAGAAGCTGTCGCCGACGTAATCGGCAACAGCCTGGACCTCGGGTGCCACGTAATAGTGTGCCAGGATTACCGCGTCGTGTTGGGTTTTAAGTTGCTGAATGGCCTCGACGAGCTCTGCGGGCACCAATGCCGCGCGCTCCGTTGCCGTCGTTGCCGATGCCAGGCCGGCCGCAATGTCGCGTGCAAGCTCCGATGCATCCATGTTCGCGCTCTGTGCCATCAAGGCCCCTCTCTTTTGGCGAATCTTGGGGCTTTAGTATGACACCTAGGTTTACAGCTGACAAGACAGCTGTAAACCTAGGTGTAAAGTTGAAATAAAGATTCAATCATGTGGCAGGTCCATATTCGAACTGGCAAGCTGAGGATAGCTGAGCTCTCGATGGCACAGGAGGCATCTTTCGCCACCGCAATACCGCTTGGCGCGAGTTGCACGCCGTGGGGCGCAAATGGGACACGCCTCCGCGAGCGGTCCGCACCCAATGTGGCAAAATCGAACTACTAAGGGGGCTCAGAATGCTCAAGATTATTGCCTGCGACGATGACGTCGCTTTTCTAGATAGACTGCACCGGATGATCGACCGTTGGTCGATCGAGACGGGCACGGCGGTCGATGTTGCGCTCGTCACGCGCGGCGAGGACCTGCTGGCGCGCCATGCCGCGTCGCGCGCCGACATCATCCTGCTCGACATGATCATGCCGCTCGTCAACGGCATGGACACCGCACGCGAATTGCGCCAGGCCGACACCGCCGTGCGCCTGGTGTTCCTTACCTCGTCGCCCGAGTTTGCACTGGAGTCCTACGAGGTCCGCGCCTTCGACTATCTGCTCAAGCCCGTGACTTACGAACGCCTGGCGCAGTTACTCGACGAACTTTCGAGCATGCGCCCGGCGGCAACCGACGAGCTCGTGATCAAAACGTCCTTTGGCTACCACGCCCTGCGCCTGTCCGACATCGAATATGCCGAGGCGCGCAACAAGCATGTGGTCTTCCTGTCTCTTATACACATCTGACGCTGCCGACGACTAGTCGAGTGTAGAT
>USEK01000117.1 GCA_900553705.1 uncultured Collinsella sp. | reverse complement strand
ATCTACACTCGACTAGTCGTCGGCAGCGTCAGATGTGTATAAGAGACAGTGACGGTTCCGTAGATACCGCCGGCGAAAAGAACCTCCTGACCCGGCTTGAGCTCGGTGTGCAGCTCCTTGAAGTACTTCTGCTTCTTCTTCATGTTGATTTGCGACCAGATGGTGTAAATCAAGCCCATGATGACAAGCAGGCCCAAAAGAGCGACCGAGGAACTCAGAACACTGGCTCCGAAATCGGCCATTAGATGCCGTCCTCGTCGCCGAAGATATCCTCTTCCTCGGCACCAGCAACAGAAGCGACCGTCTGGGCGGTGATGCCCGTCTGGCCAACGGTCACTGCCTGCTCGCCAAGCTCAGCGAGCGTGGCATTGCCGCGGAGGAACAGAAGCTCAATAACCATGGGAAGGTTAGTTCCAGTCAGAATCTCGACGTTGTCGACATCCTGGGCAATCATCATTGCCTGGTTGAACGGGGTACCGCCAAGCAGGTCGGTAAAGACGAGCACGCCATCGCACTCCTCGCGCATGGCGGTAATAGCGGCGCGGAGATCCTCACCGTAGGATGCGGCCTGGTCGCCCTCAAAAGGAACGACGGTAAAAGCAGGCTGGTCGCCGGCAACCATAGCGATAGCGCTTGCAAGGCCGGGTGCGAACTGTCCATGACCGGTAAGAATAAAGCCAACCATTCAAATTTCCCTTCCAAAGGTGTGTACGATCTGAGTCCGATGATTTTCGGAAGCCAGCGGGCGCTCGCCCTTAAAGCTTCTTGGAAAGCGTTCTTTGAAGACCAGTGGTTTCTAAACTGGTAGTAACCACGTGACGTGTTGTTGTCACTATATCACCCCAGAAGAGGCCGCTTTCGTTGATTTATACGGTAAAACGTTTTTGCACCGCTCACGGTGATATTTCGACCGTTTACCGCTCGTTAACACTTCTACCTGCGGTTTTGAAACCGTTTCGAAATGCTTTGGCAAAAGATCGTAACTTTTCCTGTGTCTAAACAACGCAGGGCGGCTAAAATAGCGTGTAGAAAAATTGCAGGTCATTGTGAAGATATGTGAATTGGTCTTTTTTACTTAATACCAGTTAGAACCAGTTTTGAGATTATCGGTGAACGGTAGTTTTCGACCGTTCACCGGTTACTTGCAATCGTTTGCAGTTGTTTTCCCAGATGAATTAGGGGAACCCGATGGAGCGCTTGCGCGGGCGCGAGGCCTACCCCAGTGGTTTCGGTAACAAAAAAAGCCCGCTAGAACGTTGTCCGTTCTAGCGGGCTCAATCAGATAGATCGGTTAGCGCGCAGTAGTGCAGGCAAACCTTACGCAAACAGGCCGTAGATGCTGATGTTGGCCTTGGCGTAGAGGCCGTTGGCGTACTCGGTCCACTTGGAGCTGGCGCTCGAAGCCTGCGAGGAATACTGCTGGTAGGCGGTGTAATAGGCGGTCATGGCCTGCTTATAGGTGGCGCTATCGGCCGTAAAGGCATCATCGGCAAAGGCCTTGGCATAGGTGCTGTCGGCATCCTTCCAGGCGCCCTTCTCGCTATCCCACTCGTCGCCGGCAAGGTTGATGATGTAGTCGGCGTAGTCCTTGCTCGCGGTCTCCTCGTTGCCGTCAGCAGGCTCGGTCGGGGCGGTCGGCATGCTTGCGGAGCTGTCGCCGACCTTCTTCTTGTAGAGCTTCTGCAACGTCGCGGACTGGCGGACGATCTGCTTGGCCTGGTCCTTGGACACGCCATACTGCGTGGCCATGGTCTTGTAGTCCGAAGTGCCGATGGAATCCTCGGCGTACTTCTTCATTTCCTTAGAAGAGACGGTGATGCCCTCGTCCTCGGCAGCATCGAGCAGAATCTTGTTGCGCACGTAGGACAGGATAACGTCGGCAGACGGAGCGGTATAGTTGCCATCGCTATCCTTGACGGTGTCGAGGCTGTACTGGCTCTCGATGGCCTCGCGCGCGGTGATGTCGCTCTTCTTGCCGTTATAACTATAGCTTGCCACGGTCGAATCGAGCTGGTCCTCGGTCAGGGTCGACGAACCGACACCCTTGCCGCCAAAGCCGCCATTGCCAATAAAGAAGCCGACCACCGCAGCGATCACGACTGCAACCACAAAGGCGGCAATCATCGTCTTCTTGTGCTTGCAAGCGTGGTCGTCCACGTCCGAGTCGTCGTCCTCGTCCTGCTCCTCGGGCATCAGGTTCTCGTCAGCGGCATCCGCGGCAATCTGAGCCTCCAGGCGGGCGTCCTCCTCCTCGGCCGTCGTACCGGCAGCAATGTGCTCAGCAGACGTACCGGCGACCAGATCGATCTTCTCGTCCTCGTCACCGTCGGGGCCTTCGCCGCGCTCGATGATCTGGATGCCGTCGATCTCGTCCTTCTCGTCCTTCTTTTGAATCAGACCCATATCAGTTACTCCTTGTTAGGAAACATAGTCCGCAATAGAATACGCCCGACAGAGCGCCGGGCGTATTGATTCTCAGGTTATACGCAAACACTTAAGTACTATTTAGGCGTTTGCAGCGTGCATACCTTAGGCCAGGTGCGCAATAACGGCATCGGCAAAGGCCTGCGTGCCCACAGCACCCTCAACGGAGCCGGTCTGGGCACGACGAACGTCGCCGGTAACCTGCTCACCCTCGTCGAGCGTGGCAGAAACGGCGGCACGAATGCGATTGGCCGCGTCGTTCTCGCCCAGGTGATCGAGCATCATAGCCGCAGACAGAATCTCGGCCGTGGGGTTAGCGATATCCTGGCCAGCGATATCGGGCGCGGAGCCGTGCGTCGCCTCGAAGATGGCGCAGTCGGCACCGATGTTGGAACCCGGAGCCATACCAAGGCCACCCACCAGGCCGGCGCACAGGTCACTGACGATGTCGCCGTACAGGTTGGGCAGCACCAGGACATCAAAGTCGTTGGGGTTCTGGACCAGGCCCATGCAGGTGGCGTCGACAATCTTGTCGTTGAACTCGATATCGGGATAGTTGGCGGCCACCTCGCGCGCAACGCGCAGGAACAGACCGTCGGTCGCCTTCATGATGTTGGCCTTATGCACGGCCGTCACCTTTTTGCGGCCGCAGCGGCGGGCGTACTCAAAGGCATACTCCACAATGCGGCGGCTCTTGGCGATAGAGATCGGCTTGATTGAGATGGCGGAATCGGCGGCGAAGGTCTTTTGGCCCGAACGCTCGACGAGCTGCGAGAGCTCCTCGACCTCGGCAGCGCCCTCATCGAACTCGATGCCGGCGTAGAGGTCCTCGGTGTTCTCGCGCACGATGACCAGGTCGACGTCGCGGAAGCGCGAGCCGTCGCCCGGCTGCGACAGGCAGGGTCGCACGCAGGCGTACAGGTCAAAGTGCTTGCGCAGGGCGACGTTAACGCTGCGGAAACCCGTACCGACCGGCGTGGTGATGGGGCCCTTGATGGCAACCTTGGTCTCGGCGACCGCATCGAGCACGTGCTGGGGCAGTGGCGTGCCAAACTCGTCCATGACGCCGGCACCGGCCTCCTGGACATTCCAGTTGATCTGGACACCGGTGGCCTCGACCACGCGGCGCATGGCCTGCGTAATCTCGGGACCGATACCGTCACCGGGAATCAGGACTACATCGTGCGCCATAATCTGTTACTCCTCGTCTTCGGCGTCGTCAGATTTTTTAACGCTAGCACGCTTCTTCTTTTTGGAGAGATCCAGGCCAAAACGTTTAACAAGCATTTCGCAAATCTCGCTCGAACGAGCCTTGAGATAGCTGCCCTTGCCGTTCTCGGCGTCGAACTTAAGGCGCAGCGCGAGCTTCTCGGCGACCTCGGCGTCAATCTCGCCCTGGCCAAACTCGTACAGGCAACCGAGCATGTCGCGATACTCAAGGTCGCCGTGGTAGCACTGGATAGCCTCGTCCAGGATGGGCCAAGCCTCGCGCGAACGCTCGACGCTCGTGGCACCCCACACGCACAGCAGGCGGAAGGCGGCATAGCGCAGCGTGGAGGAAATCTCGTCGAACAGCGCAGTCTCGGCGCCCTCAAAGGCATCGCCCAGCTGCTCGGGGCAGGTGGTGGCGAGCGCCGCCAGGGCGTCGAGGGCCTCCCAGCGGGTCTGAGCCTCGGGGCGGTCAAGTGCCTCGATCAGCGCGGGCACGCAGGGCACGACGCGCTGCGGATCGCGCTCGGCAAGCAGGTGCAGCACGCGGGCGGCAAACTGACGGATGCGGCGCGTGGGGCAGCCGAGCTCCTTGACCAGACGGTCGACGGCGTTCTCGTTCTCCTCTGCCAGCTGAAGCTGTGCCAGCTCCTCATCGGTGAGCTGTTCTTCCTTGTTTTCTGCCATAGTTACCTCTTCTTACTATTTCTTAGCGTGCTTGCCAGCACCCTTGCTGTCATCGGTGACCGAGATGAGCTGTCGGTCGGCCGCACCATTGTGACGCGCGCGGCGGCGCTCCTCGGCGTCGCCCGCATCGGCGGCGGCGCGGTGTGCCTTGTTGACGTTAAAGACCTCATCGTGCTTGCGCCATGGGCCGACGGACTCGCCAAAGCTCATCTTAAGACCGGCGATAAAACCGCCGAGCCAGCCGATCGGCGCAAACTGCACCAGCGGGAACAGCGAGAACACCCAGGTCAGCAGGACGACTGCCGCCGCTCCTGCAAAATTGGCAATCCAGTAGTCGCGCTTGGTGATGACGCGCTTTTCGCACGCCCACTGGCCGCACAAAAAGCCGATGTAGATCGCAAAGAGAAAGAGCACCAGCGCAAGCACCACGAACGTCCAGCTCATGGGCGCTACTCCCCGTGATGGTGGCCGCAGCAGCACTCGTGGCCGTCGTCATGGCCGTGGCCGCCGCAGCACTCGTGGTCCTCGCCGTGATGGTGGCCGCAACCGCACTCATGGTCGTCTGTCTCTTATACACATCTCCGAGCCCACGAGACGTAGAGGAATCTCGTA
>USEK01000116.1 GCA_900553705.1 uncultured Collinsella sp. | reverse complement strand
TGTGTATAAGAGACAGCCATTGAGCGGCTCATAGGCATCGTTGCCGAGCTTGGAAAGATCTACGGTCTCGGCCAGCGAGGCAAGCTCGAGCTCGGCATATTTAATGACATGGTCGCGGTTGAGTTTTTCGTTGGAGCGCGCCTTCTCGACGGTAAACTTGCCGGCGCGCTCGTCATAGGAGCTATTGGCCTCGAACGTGCCCGAACGGCCCTCGTTAAACTCGTCGATGGCGGCGCCCAGATCCTTCTCAAACTTCTTTTGGTCAAAGGTATCGGAGAGCATGGACAGGTCGACGTCTTGATCAAGATCGACTTCGTTGGAGGTAGCGGTTTTATTGGCCTTGCCGCTTAAGGATTCCACAAGGCGGACCGGCCATACAAAGGCTTCGTTGTGGCTGATGATTTCTTTTGCGGCAGCTTCGCCGTCGACGATGGGCTCATCGGACTCGGGCTGATAGGTCCAGCTAAAGTCATCGCCTGTCACGGCGAGCTTATAGTGCTTCCATGCCGAATTGACCTTGGTGGCGGCAGACGAAGCGTTGGAGAACGAGACGTCGACGCCGGCGATGGTGGTGTTGGGGTAGGCTACCTGCGAAAACGCTACGACGCCTACTATATAGACAATGACGATTAGGCCCAGGACGACAAATAACGTCGTCTTTTTGCCCGACTTATTGTTCTCGGCGGGTTTGCGCGCGGGGCCGCGATCGCCTCGAGCGTGCGTGGGGGGCTGCTTGGGCGCATTGCCGTTTGCCTGGCGCCGCTGACGTTGTTGACGCTGCTGTCGCTGTTGGTTCGGGTGTTGGGAAGCGTTTGCTGCACTACGCTGCTGACCGTGGCTCGGCGCGATAGGACGCGGCGACTGAACGCCGCCGGTGTGCCTGCTCGGCTGCTGCGGATCGGGAATCAGTTGAGTTCGATCGTTTTGCGACATCGTATGCATATCCTTCGATTTTCGCCTTGCGGTTCATCGTGTTTTTACTGGGCTTGCATTATAGCGATTGCCCTGCTGTTTGTGGTACGGAAACGGTGGCATTCAAAAGAGGTGGGACATTTGTCCCACCTTTGAGTCGTTCTTTGCCGCTATCCGCACACGCCGCATTTTGCACAGGCTGAAAGTGCGGCCGGAGCCTGCGCGATGCCGCCCTTTGCCGTCTCGCGCAGCGTGGCCGGCAACGCGTGGCCCACCGATAGCATGACATGTGCCATCTGGTCAAACGGCACCAGGCTCTTAATGCCTGCGGGGGCGAGTTGTGCCGAGCTAAAGGCCGCTGCCACGCCGATGGCGTTGCGGTTTTGGCAGGGCACCTCCACGAGGCCACCGACGGGGTCACAAACGAGGCCCAGCAGGTTACTCAGCGCGATGGTGCTGGCGTCGAGCGCCTGCTCGGGCGTGCCGCCGAGCATCTGCACCAGCGCGGCTGCTGCCATGGCGGCGGCGCTTCCCACCTCGGCCTGGCATCCGCCCTCGGCGCCGGCGACGCAGGCACTCGTGGTGAGGTTGAGGCCGATGGCGGCTGCGCAGTAGAGCGCGTCCATGACCTGCTCGTCGTCGAGCCGAAGGTGATCGGCAAGCGCCAGCACGCAGCCGGGCACAACACCTGCGGAGCCTGCCGTGGGGGCGGCGACGATCACTCCCATCGTGGCGGAGCGCTCGAGCACGGCCATCGCGCGGGCCACGGCGTCGGTCTGGACGACGCCCATCAGGCTTGCACTCAAATCGTTGCGGCCGGTGGCTTCGACGAGCTTGGCCTCGCCGCCGATAAGCCCGCCAAGCGAACGTTGCGGATTGGCGATGGGGGCCGTGGTCTCCTCGCGCATAACCTCGAGCACGCGGCGCATGGCGGCGACGGCGTGGGCCTCGCCGGTCAGACGCGCCTCGCGCACGGCCATGACGGCGCCGATGCTGAGCCGCAGTTCCTCGCACGCATCGAGCAGCTGCTCACCGTCGTCGAAGATCTCCTTGGCCGAGACGCCGGGGGAGAGCGACGAGGCAGAACCGGGGAGCTCGATAAACGTTGCGTAATCGACATTGTCGAGCTTGCGCAGCATGGGGACGACGGTGTCGTCGGGCGCGCCGTCGGTCTCAAAGACAGAGTAGGCCTGGCCGCCCACTTCGGTGCGGTAGGTGCGGCAGAAGGCGATGTTTACGTGGGCGTAGGCGAGCAGGTTGGTGAGCGCGGCGAGTACACCGGGGACGTCCTTGTGCGCCACGAAGAGCGTGGAATACATACCTGAGATGTCGACGCCGACGCCGTTAATGCGGCTGATGCGCATCTTGCCACCGCCCAGGCTCTCGCCGCGGACCTGTGCCGTGGCGCCCGTGTCGTCGACCATGTCGATGTCGACGGTATTGGGGTGGATGGAGGCGTCGTCGCCCTTGATGTCAAAGTGATATTCTAGGCCCTGCTCGCGCGCGAGGTCGAAGGCCTGCTTGATGTTCTCGTCATCGGTGTCGAGGCCCAGGATGCCCGCGACGAGCGCACGGTCGGTGCCGTGGCCGCGGTAGGTGTGGGCGAAGGAGTTCCACAGGCCAAAGGTGACTTTGGTGATGCGGCCTTCCAGCAGGCTGGCGGCAACTTGGGCGCACCGCAGGGCGCCGGCGGTGTGCGATGAACTGGGGCCGACCATGACGGGGCCCAAGATCTCGAATGCCGAGGTCGTAGCTAGTGTTTGCGGCTTGCCTGCCATGGGTTCTCCTTATCTATCCCGTCGTCCCGAGGGGCGGGGCATAAGGTCGCCTGCTCGGACAGTCCTGCTCGCACGGAGGCCACATTAAGTGGCCTCCGGCTCGTGCGGAACTCGCGATCGACCTTATGCCCCGCCCCTCGGGACTAAGGATACATGGTTGGAGTT
Source organism: uncultured Collinsella sp. (assembly GCA_900553705.1). Taxonomy (GTDB): domain Bacteria; phylum Actinomycetota; class Coriobacteriia; order Coriobacteriales; family Coriobacteriaceae; genus Collinsella. The sequence goes on along the minus strand of USEK01000116.1, from coordinate 2,090 downwards.
GCTAGATGGCAAAATTCATTAGCTGGGAACTTGTCTTACCATGCTTATCGAGACATCTTCACCACCGTTAATATAAAAAAGAAGTACCGGTTGGGGCCGGTACTTCTTTTGGTGCGTTGTTTTTGGCTGTAGCTTTTCGGGTTAGCTTACAGGCCGCAGGCTGCTTTGAGTTCTTCGACTCGGTCGGTTTTTTCCCAGGTGAAGTCGGCGTCTTCGCGGCCAAAGTGACCGTAGGCTGCCGTCTTTTCGTAGATGGGGCGACGCAGGTCCAGGTCGCGGATGATGGCGCCCGGGCGCAGGTCGAAGGTCTTCTCTACGGCCTCGACGATCTTGTCCTCGGCAACATGTGCGGTACCGAAGGTGTCGACCATGATTGAAAGGGGCTTGGAAACGCCGATGGCGTAGGCAAGCTCGACTTCGCAGCGGTCGGCTAGGCCGGCGGCGACCACGTTTTTGGCGACCCAGCGCGCGGCATATGCGGCGGAGCGGTCGACCTTGGTGCAGTCCTTGCCGCTAAAGGCACCGCCGCCGTGACGGCCGTAGCCGCCGTAGGTGTCGACGATGATCTTGCGGCCAGTGAGGCCCGTGTCGCCCATGGGGCCGCCCACGACAAAGCGACCGGTGGGGTTCACGTAGATGTCCGCGTTGTCCCACGGCATGTTCTCGGCGGCCATGACCGGGGTGATGACGTGCTCGATGAGGTCGGCCTTGATCTTGCCCATGTCCTCGATCTCGGCGGCGTGCTGCGTGGAGATGACGATCGTCGTGACCTCGACGGGCTTGCCTTCCTCGTAGCGCACGGTGACCTGGGTCTTGCCGTCGGGACGCAGATAGGCGAGGGTACCGTCGTGACGCACGGCGGCCAGGCGCTCGGCCAGGCGGCTTGCCAGGTAGTGTGGCATGGGCATGAGGGTCTTGGTCTCGTTGGAGGCATAACCGAACATCATGCCCTGGTCGCCGGCGCCGATCAGGTCGATCGGGTCGGTGGTGGCGCCGGTCTGGGTCTCGAAGGACTCGTCGACGCCCTGGGCGATATCGGGCGACTGTTCGTGGATGAGGCTCATAACGCCGCAGGTGTCGCAGTCAAAACCGAACTTGGCACGGTTGTAGCCAATGCGGCGGATAACACCGCGGGCGATTTCCTGTACGTCGACGTAGGCCTGGGTGCGAATCTCGCCGGCGACGATGACGGTGCCGGTGGTCACGAGGGTCTCGCAGGCGCAACGGACGTTCTCCACGTTGGCAGGCACGCCGTTGGGGGCGATGTAGCCCTGCTCCTGGAGCTCTATTTCTTTGGCGAGGATTGCGTCGAGGACGGCGTCGCTGATCTGGTCAGCGATCTTATCGGGATGACCTTCGGTCACCGACTCCGATGTAAAAACAAAGGACCCGTGTTGGGGCGGAATGGAACGAAGTTCTTCTGACATGATTGTCCTTTCAAAAAACGTGTCCCGGCGACCGTTACCATTCCGCCGGGCTCTCTATGCAAGGGCACATCATAGCGCGTAAATCAAACATTCACACCCTTTCCGCACCTACTCATTGGGGACAGACTTAAATGATCAGCCTTGCCTAAGTGCCGACAGGTTGCCCAAAGACTGGTCATTTAAGTCTGTCCCCAATGAGTAGGTCCCCAATGATTGGGTCGGTGCCCTTTGTGCGGAGGTTGCTTTGATGCTTTATACTGGTGCGGTTAGACATCCATCCTGCAATCGAGGAGATTTCCATGGCATCAGACGTTCGCGTCCGCTTTGCACCCTCACCGACGGGCAAGCTGCACATCGGCGGCGCCCGCACCGCTATCTATAACTGGGCTTTTGCCCGTGCTAACGGCGGCACGTTCATCCTGCGCATCGACGACACCGACCCCACCCGCTCCACCGACGAGAACACTCAGATCATCCTGCGCGCCATGCGTTGGCTGGGCCTGGACTGGGACGAGGGTCCCGAGGTGGGCGGCAACTATGGCCCCTACGCCCAGACCGAGCGCCTGGACCTGTACAAGCAGGCCGCCCAGAAGCTTTGGGACGAGGGCAAGGCCCTGTCTCTTATACACATCTGACGCTGCCGACGACTAGTCGAGTGTAGAT
>USEK01000115.1 GCA_900553705.1 uncultured Collinsella sp. | reverse complement strand
GTGCGCCGCGCGCCCGCGTTCGCCCAGCTGGGCGAACGCGGGCGCGCGGCGCACCGACGTCACAAAGTGCGTATTGCCGAGACCACCGGCGCCACCAGGGGCCACGACAACGCGCTCGCCATCATGCACCAGATCGGCAATCTCGAACATCGGAGTCTGCGTCTCGGGGTCGAGCTCGCGCACCACGGTACCCATAGGGACCTTGAGAATCAGGTCCTCGCCGCTCTTACCGTTACGACGGGCACCCTGCCCGTGCGTGCCGCGCTCGGCGCGGAAGTGATGCTTAAAGCGGTAATCGATCAGCGAAGACAGCTGAGCATCGGCCTGGATGACGACATTGCCGCCACGACCGCCGTCGCCGCCATCGGGGCCGCCCTTGGGGACAAATGCCTCGCGCCTAAACGACATGCATCCGGCTCCGCCGTCGCCGCCGCACACGTTAATGCGGCTGATATCGGTGAACTGTGACAACAGAATCGCCTCCTACAAAAAAGAGGGAGACCCTTGAATCCTAAAACTCAAGTGCCTCCCACATATGTGCTCTATGAAGGGTGAATTACGCGTTCGCGAGCGGGCGTACGCTGACCCTGTGCTTGATACCCTTGTGGAACTCAACGGTACCGTCGACCAGCGCGAACAGCGTGTCGTCCTTACCACGGCCAACGTTCTCACCCGGGTGGATGTGCGTGCCGTGCTGACGGACGAGAATCGTGCCCGTGGTTACCGTCTGGCCGGCATAGCGCTTCGTGCCAAGGCGCTGACCGCGGGAGTCACGGCCATTACGGGAGGAACCGAGTCCTTTTTTGTGTGCCATTGTGTATACCTACTCTTTCGTTACGAGTGTAATCTACTCGGCGACGGGAGCCTCGGCAACAGCCTCGGCCTCTGCCTTGACAGCCTTCTTGGCGCGGGACGTAGCCTGGACCTTCACGATCTTCAGCTTGGTGAGCTGCTGACGGTGACCCTTCAGACGACGATAGCGCTTGCGCTTGTGGAACTTGAAGACCAGCTGCTTCTCGCCCTTGAACTGCTCAACGATCTGAGCGGTAACCTTGGCCTTGGCCAGCTTGTCGGGATCGGTGACGATCTTCTTACCATCGTTGAGGAAGATAACCGGCAGGGTGACCTTGTCGCCCTCATTGCCCTCGATCTTCTCGACGGTGATGACATCGTCGGTGGCGACCTTGTACTGCTTGCCGCCCGTGTTAACGATTGCGTACATGTTTACTTGCCCTTCATGCATCAGTTAGTGCAACAGCCGAATATAGTAGCAGGCGAAAATACCCCCGTCAACGAGTATGTGGAGCAAATCCACAAGTTCGCACAGGTATGGGGCTGACGAGTCGGCCCTCGTCGTCCTCGCATGCTTGATTCTGACGCTCGACATCGTAGGAGCAGATGGTCACGAGGTCTTGCATACCGGTGGAAACAATAGGTGCATCCACGCCCGGGGTCAAGCCCTGCAACAAAACATCAGCAGCGGAAAGCAAAATTTCCGGACGCATGGAGCCCTCGTTGTCGGCATGGGTGTCGAGCATGAGCACCAAATGGTCCGGGCGCTCCCCCGCCGTGAGCTCATAGCCCACGAGCGTGTGATCCAAATCCAAGCGCTTGCTCTTTTTTCCGCGCGCGTAGTCGATGCCATTGCCCGCGCGCAGCGTGTCGATCGCACGACGCACCTCGTCGGCGCTTACGGGCGCCTCGGGATCCAAGTGCAGGTCGATGCGATACGACAGGCGCGTGAGCTGCGCCGTCAACGCCGGCGTGCGCACGTCGATGTACGCCGCCTCGATGGGCGCCAGATCGGCCGGAGACGCCGCAGCCAGGCGCCCAAACGCCTCGTCGAGCGCCACGAACTCGGTCATAAACAGGTCATACCACTCGCAGGTCGACGACGTACCCACCGGTAGCGCCGAAGAGAAGCCCACGCGCATGTGCGGGGAGAAGCCCTGCGTGACGGCATAGGGAAGTCCCGCACGGCGCACGATGCGCTCAATGGTATGGATTACTTCGAGATGCCCCAGGTACTTAAGGCGATCGCGCTTTCCATAGCGAACACGAAGTCTAAAGAGCGTGGGGTTGTCGGTCAGGCGCTCACTCATGCGCGATCACCCATCAATACATTCTTGGCGTGGAGCGTGGGGCAGATCCCGCAGCCGGTGCACGACGTGCGGGTGCAGTCGGGAGTCGTGACGCCCTCGAGTGAGCGACGGTACTCGCGCTCGAGGAAGCCGCGCGTGCAGCCGGGGCTCACGTGCTCCCACGGCAGGTGCCAGTCCAACTCGTAGGGCAGGTGCACGAGCTCATTGAGGTCGATGCCGTTTTTGGCAGCAGCCTCCTTCCAGTTATCGAGCGAGAAATGCTCTACCCAGGCGTCAAAGCGAGAGCCCGAGCGCCAGGCATCGATGATGACGGGCGTCATGTCACGACCGGCGCGGGACAGCGCGGCCTCGATGAGCGAGGTCTCGGCATCGTGGTAATGCACGCGGACGGCACGGTTGCGAACGCTCGTGACAAGCAGCTTCTGGCGACGCTTGACGTCGTCGTAGTCGAGCTGCGGGCACCACTGGAACGGCGTGGCAGCCTTGGGGATAAAGACCGAAACCGAGATGGACACCGAAATCGAGCCGCGACGAGCCTTGGGCACCACGGAACGACCGAGCTCCAGTACGTGATCGGCCAGATTGGCGATGGCCACGATGTCCTCGTCGCGCTCGCCGGGAAGGCCCATCATAAAGTAGAGCTTCATGCGGTTCCAGCCGGCCTCGAAGGCCGCCTTGGCCGCACGGTCCAGGTCCTCCTCGGTCACGTTCTTGTTAATGATGTCGCGCATGCGCTGGCTGCCGGCCTCGGGCGCGAACGTCAGGCCGCCCTTCTTTTCGCCGGCGACCGACTCGGCCATATCCACGCCAAACGAATCCAGGCGCTGCGACGGAATAGACACGCGAATACCCGTATCCTCCAGGCGACGGTTGAGTCTGCCGAGTACGTCGCGAATGCAGGAGTGGTCGGTCGTGGAGAGCGAGGTCAGCGACACCTCGTCATAGCCGGTCTTTTCCAGACCCTGAATCACCGACGAGACGATCTGGTCGGCCGAGCGCTCGCGCACCGGGCGATACGTCATGCCGGCCTGACAAAAACGACAGCCGCGGGCGCAGCCGCGCAGGATCTCGATAGACAGGCGGTCGTGAACCAGCTGCGCATAGGGCACGCACGACTGCGACAGCGGATTCGTGGCGCCGAAATCCTCGACGACGCGTTTGTAGACCACGGTCGGCGCATCCTTGCCTTCACGCGGCACGGTGTAGCCATGCGGCGAGCAGGGCTCGTCGTGACGAACTTCATAGAGCGACGGCACGTAGTTGCCGGCAATGGATGCAAGCTGCTCGACAATCTGCGCGCGCGGGACCCCTTCGTCACGCAGGCGGCGATGCAGCTGGCAGGTCTCGAGCAGCGATTCCTCGCCCTCACCGATGAGGATGGCATCGAAGAAGGCCGCGTACGGCTCGGGGTTGTACACCGAGGGGCCGCCGGCGATGATGATGGGGTCGTCTTCACCTCGGTCGGCCGCTAACAGCGGAATGCCAGCGAGGTCGAGTGCCTCGAGGAAGTTCGTCACCGCCATCTCGTGCGGCACATGCAGACCGACGATATCAAACGAAGCGACCGGCGCTGCACCCTCGAGCGACAGCAGCGGAAGGCCCGCCTCGCGCATGGCGTCACCCATATCGGGCCACGGCACATAGCCGCGCTCGCAGGAGATGCCCTCGGCCTGGTTAAGGATGTTGTAGAGGATGGCGATGCCCTGGTTGGGCAAACCAACCTCGTACACATCCGGGTAGATCAGGCAGCAACGGTAGTCGGCATCGGCCTTGGAAAGCGTGCCCCACTCGTGATCGATATAGCGGCTCGGCTTCTCGACCTTGGCGAGCAACGGCTCAATTAAATGAAAACAGTCTTGGTATGCAACGCGCAACGGAAAACCCCTAAGCAGCGAGATCTGATGCGTCCTGGTAGGACGCCATAGGACGGGTAGCGCCCGCGACCGTGGTCACAAGATCGCGAACGCGGGAAAACGTGGCAGTGACTACCTCATTGGCACGGCTGTAGTCGACATCGCGCTCGTAGAGCGAAACGAGCGCACGGCCCATGCCATAGGTGCCCGCGGCAGCAGTGAGCGCCTTGACGGCAAACCCAATATGCGGCGTCTGCTTGACAAGTGCGCGGGTGACCGCTCGGATCACAAGACCGCCGGCAAGCACGCCCGCGACCTCGTAGCCGCGCTCAGGCTTAATGCCGCGTCCAAAGACGGCAGCGAGCTCAAAGAGCATGCCCACCTGCGCCAGCGCCATAACGGGATAATCGGCGCCCGGCAAAAACACCAGCGCACCGGTCGCCATATTGGTGAGCGCGCACGAGGTGATGATACGATTGGCCGCCGCGATGCGCATGAAGGCAAAGTTCGCCGCAAAAGCCGTTTCCTTGTCGGTGCGATCGAGAATCCAGCGGGCAAGCGTCTCGAGCAGATACGTCTTATCGGTTGCCGCTACCACGCCGAGCATGGGCGTGGACTCCTCGATAAACGGCACCTCCACAGCAGACTCGGCAAGCACGCACACGGGCGCGCCGGCGATCACGAGCTCCTGCACGGCACTCTCCAAGCGGTCGGAACCACACGAGAGCACCAGCACCACATCGGTATCGGTCTTTGGAGCAATTCGCTCCTCCCCCAGACGCTCGACGCGCACAATGCCCGAGGTCGTCTGCGGCACAAAGGCGTCACGCACCGTCTCGGCCAGAAAGCGCGAGGCGGACGAATCCAGATAGACCGAGACGCGCACCGGCGTATCGGAATCCTTCTTAACGGACGCGCCCATCTTAAAAGCGCGGGTCAGCTTATCTACGGGAATTTTCATAGCAAACCCCTCCAGCGGTTACGCGGCGCCCGAACGACTGTCTCTTATACACATCTGACGCTGCCGACGACTAGTCG
>USEK01000114.1 GCA_900553705.1 uncultured Collinsella sp. | reverse complement strand
CGCTCGCGGCCTACGAGAGCGGCTACCTCGGCTTCGCCCCGCAGCGGGAGCTCGCCGGGCTCGGCGTCGAGTGCGTCGTCGCCGCGGTCTCGAAGATCCCCAGGTCGGCCGCCGACTCGGCCTCCAAGAACGACAGGAACGACGCCGCCAGGATGGCCAAGGCGATACTCGCCCACGACATCTCCCCCGTATGGATCCCCTCCCCCGAGGTCGAAGGCATCAGGGACCTCGCCGGCGCCTACGACGGGGCGACCGCGCGCCTGGCGACCGCCAAGCAGCGGCTGCTCGCCTTCCTCGCAAAGCGAGGGTTCGTCTACGGCGGCACCACGCCCGCCGGCAACCCGAGGAAGTACTGGACCTACGACTTCCTGAGGTGGCTCGACAAGGTCAGGCCGGAGGACGATGGCGGGGTTCGGACGCTCGCCGCCCTGAGGAACGAGGTCGAGGCCGCGGCGGAGGCCCGGGCGGACCTGCTCTCCGAGTACAGGGCCGCCGTGGATGCCAGCCCGATCGCCGCGGAGGTGGCCGCCCTCCAGTCGATCAAGGGCTGCGCCTTCGCGCTGGCCGCGGCCTTCTCGGCCGAGGTCGGCGACTTCACGAGGTTCCGTTCCGGAAGGCAGGTCACGGCCTATTTCGGCCTCGCGCCGAATCAGAGGTCGAGTGGCGACTCCGTGCGGCTCGGAGGCATCAGCGGTGCGGGCAACGCGCTCGTGAGGAAGCTGGCCGTTGAGGGTTCATGGTGCTACGCCGCGGCACGGCACCAGCCGAAGCTCATGCCAAGGGACACGGGCGTGCCCCTCGAGATAAGGATGCACGGGAGGAAGGGGTCCGAGCGGCTCCTGCGGCGGCGCGAGGAGATGCTCGCCCGCGGCGTGCCCGCGGCGAAGGCCAACGCGGCCACCGCGGCCGAGCTCGTGAGGTGGCTCTGGGCCCTCGGCATGATGTGCCGGGAGGGCGCGGAATAGACATAGCCCCCGTCCCGGCGAGCCGGGCGGCCTTCGGGGATACCCCCTATTTCGCTGTGCGCGCGGAGCCCTCCGCATGCGCCTCGACAGACTTGGGGAACCCCGCCGAAGGAATGGAGTGCGGGCCGACAGAACGGTATCCGCGGATATGAGACTGAGCCGAAGGCGTCGACGACATGCCGGGGGCGGACCGGGACGGGTTCAACGGCAGGCCCCGCCGACCGATTGCAAGCGGTCGGCGGGGCCATTGTGGCTCTTGACAGCGGATTGGGTCATATGAGCGAAAGCCCGCCAGAGCGAGCAAGGTGCCTTGAAACAAGGCGGCATTGACCTTCTGGTCATGCCGCCGAAGTTGAAAGGCAGATTGCCGCTCTGGCGGGCTTGCAGCGTCGACTGGTTACGCGGTTTGGTAAAACCGCGTAACTAACAAACCTGGGTTTTACCGATCATGATGTTGAGGATCTCGACGTCAGTATCTTTCATACCCACACGGCCCACGTAGCCCATGCTGGCGATTGTCTGCTCAACGGTATCCTGGATCAGGCCCTCGCCGGCGCGGAAGCCGCGACCCTGCATGGCCATATCATGGCCCAGAATCGCCGCATCAACGGCAGCCGAGATCTTGGCGGCACAGCTCGCTTTGGCGCCGTCGCACACGATGCCGCCCACGTTACCGAGCGTATTCGAGACCGTCGCGCCAATCTGCTCGCGCGTGCCACCGCACAGCCAGGTAATCGCGGCGCCGGCGCCGCACGCGGCGCAAATAGCACCGCAAAACGCCGAGAGCGCACCAATATAGCTCTTGATATGCACGGCGATAAGATCGGACAGCATCACGGCGCGCACCAGGCGCTCGTGGTCGCAACGCAGGTACTCGGCATACTCCATGACGGGCAATGCGCAGGTAATTCCCTGATTGCCCGAGCCGCACACAATGGCGACCGGCAGCGCGCAGCCGTTCATGCGAGCGTCGGATCCGGCGGCCGCACGGGCACGGGCACGGCAGGCGACGTCATCGGCACGAGCGCCCAGCAGCGTACGACCCACCTCGGCGCCCCAAGCGTGCGCAAGGCCCTCGGCACTGATTGCGCCATTCAGCTCAATCTGGCGCTCAACGGCAGCGCGGGCGTCCTCAATGTCACCGTACTCGATAAAGTCGATGATGGTCTCAATCGACATGGGCGTGTCGGCGTTATCTGCCGCCCGCTCAGCCACAACGCGCTCGGCGCAGGCGGCGCACTCCCCCGCCGACTTGCCGCATACCGGAATACCATCGAGCGTATGGCACGTGACATTGGTGTGATGGTCGGTAATCTCGACGATCGCGGTATGGCCCCCGGCCGTCGCAGTCACCTTGATGTAGAGGTTGGGCACACCCTCGACAAGCGACACATCGCAGTAGCCGGCGTCGGCGAGGAGCTCGGTCACGCGAGCACGATCTTCGTCGTCAACGCTCTCGAGCACCTCGAGAGCGCTCTTAGCGTCGCCGCCCACGGCACCCAGCACGGCCGCGGCTTCAATACCGTGCATACCGCCCGAGTTGGGCACGGTCACGCTCTTAACGTTCTTGATGATGTTGCCCGAGCATGCAACATCCATATGATCGGGTTCGCAACCGAGCGTCTGACTCGCCAGCGCCGCTGCATAGGCAACGGCAATGGGCTCGGTGCAGCCGAGTGCACAGACAAGCTCGCGGTTCAAAACATCGCAAAACGCGGCATCACGGATGGAATCGGTAGGCATAGGTATCTCCTGCTTGCATAACGGGCTAGGCTCTCAAAAAATGTTAGCTCCTTTATTTGATAACAATGCATCAAAAACCGCAACCATGGTTCCGGCGGACGGCGCTCAAGCGCAAACTGACGACATTCATTCACGAGAAGCCAGTCTTGTTGCCTGCTAAAGCGTTTGACCAAAAAACGCTCGAGCGTTTACGCAAAAGTCGCGCTATCATGCAGTCGAACGCGGTAAACACCTTTAGCATTTGCGCCGCACAGACCAGAGAGGAACCATCCATGAAGATCGGTATCGGTAACGACCACGCCGCCGTCGAGCTCAAGAACATCATCTCCGAGCACCTGAAGGAGCGCGGCTGCGAGGTCGTGAACTTTGGCACCGACACCTCCGAGAGCTTTGACTACCCCATCGCCGGCTACAAGGTGGGTAAGGCCGTTGCCAACGGCGACGTCGACCTGGGCATCCTCATCTGTGGCACCGGTGTCGGGATTAGCCTGGCTGCCAACAAGGTCGAGGGCGTACGCGCCGTCGTGTGCTCCGAGCCCTTCAGCGCCAAGCTCTCCCGCATGCACAACAATACCAACGTGCTCGCCTTTGGCGCCCGCGTCGTGGGCTCCGAGCTCGCCAAGATGATTGTCGACGAGTGGCTCGACGCCGAGTTTGAGGGCGGTCGTCACGAGCGTCGCGTTAACCTCCTCAACGAGATTGACCACACGCGCGGTCTCAAGGTCGTCGACGAGGCCTAAACAACTCAGTGCCACAAGCTAACAGCAGGGGCCCGCTCGGAACTCATGACCGAACGGGCCCCTTCATAGATTTTGGAATAAAAGGGCGCCGCGGATGGAGTTCCGCGGCGCCCAAGCCACACGCTAACAGCTTTAAGGAGTCAAAGCTGGTTTAGCCAAAGAAGCGCTTGATCTCAATCTCGGCGTTCTCCAGGCAGTCGGAGCCGTGGATCACGTTGGCGTTGACATCGACGGCAAAGTCGCCGCGGATGGTACCAGGAGCGGCGTCAAGCGGATTAGTAGCGCCCATGAGGGTGCGCATCTTAGCAACAGCGGAGAGACCGGAAACGACCATCTTGACGACCGGACCGCTCGTCATAAAGTCGCAGAGACCGCCAAAGAAGGGCTTGTCGGCCAGATGGGCGTAGTGCTCCTCGACGGTAGCGCGCTCGAGCGTGGTCATCTCCATGCGCTCGATGACAAGGCCGCTGCGCTCGATGCGAGCAACAATCTCGCCGATCTTGCGGTCGCGCACGGCGTCGGGCTTAATCATGATGAAGGTCTTCTCGATAGCCATAAGGTAGCCTTTCAAGTAGGTTCGCGTGTGCCCAAGTCCCATTCCGGCACCCGCCTGGACTGCATCGTAACAGAGTTTTAGCTGCAGTTAAACAAAAAGCTGTTTATTGAAACGTTGCAATTTATTAAAGCGCTCCATATGTGTCACTTCTGTTTCGAAGCCCGATTAGAGTACCATCCGACTGCCCATCAACCGCATCGAGCAGAGCGGACGGTCGGTTGCCGCCCGCGAACGTACCCCCTTCACAACCTGCCCAAAGGTCCTACAGAACTTCTCGACAAGCCCCTCCCCCATAGCAACAAAATACGGACGCCCACATCAACAGACGCCCGTAAAGCAAAAAACGATTCCTCAATAAATGGCAAAAACGGCTTCAGCCAAACCTCTACTTTGCCCCGTGACCCATCTCGACGACCTTGGTCAACGATCCAAAAACGCCTTCGTCGGCAACGAGTTGTGCCTCGGCACGCTGCAGCTGCACGGCAACGGCGGCAGGGGCGGTACCGCCCTCGGTCGTTCGCGCAGCAACGATTGAGGGGATGTCGAGCGCCTCGGTAATGTCGCGCTCAAAGAGCGGGCTTGCCTCCTGGAACACCTCAAACGGCAGGTCCTCAAGATTGCAGCCGCGCTTCTCGCACATCAGGACCAAATGGCCCACCACGGCGTGTGCCTCGCGGAACGGCAGGCCACGCTTGGCCAGGTAATCGGCAACATCGGTGGCGGCAAGGTGCCCCACGCCGCACTCGCGCGCCATGGCATCCTCGTTGACGGTCCAAGTCGAAATCATACCGGCCATAACCGACAGGCACTGTATGAGCGTATGGGCAGTATCGAGCGCGCCCTCCTTGTCCTCCTGCAAGTCCTTGTTATAAGCGAGCGGCAAGCCCTTCATGGTTACGAGCAGCTGCACCAGGTTGCCAAAGACACGGCCGCTCTTGCCGCGGATAAGCTCGGCAAAGTCGGGATTCTTCTTCTGCGGCATGATGGACG
>USEK01000113.1 GCA_900553705.1 uncultured Collinsella sp. | reverse complement strand
TCGTCGGCAGCGTCAGATGTGTATAAGAGACAGGAACAGGACCGTGCAGAACAAACCATCCGTTTTCGGGCTCGAACCGCTCAACAAACGCAAGGCCGAGCACCTTATAGCCCACCTCGGTTGCAAATATGACTCCGACTGGGACGCCACATTCCATGCAGTTGAGCATTTTACGGTTGTAATTCTGGTCTCGAAAACCAACGGTACCCGGCGCTTGAACCGAGTACTTAATGACCCACGTACCATCGTCCAAATAGAGCGGAGGCACATCGGTGTAGAAGCTCTTTTTGGAGTTATGGACCGAGAGCGCAAAGATCTTATTGGGATCTTGCTTCACCCGATCCTGGCCCGGCCAGAAGATCCCTGAATCCCGCGTTACGGGAAAGAAGTCCGAGCCAATTCTCAAACGATACTGATACTGAGGGCTATCTTCCTTGGTGTGGTGCGGAAGGCTGGTCCAAACGCCGCCGCGCTGCTCCTCACCCAGAAACCACTCCCATGCCTCAACGTATTCAGAAGGCACAAGACTGCAGGCACGGTCATAGCTTGGTCCATTCATCAACGGAACAGCAAGGTCAATGTCGTTCATCGCCAGCACCTACAACCATACGAACGCGAGTCATGCCCCTCAATAATATGACCGAGAGTCAATTATTACGAGATCTCATTCCGTGATCGGCACATCGTTGATGCTCTCGGTTTGTCGTTGGCGCGCTCGTACCCCGCCACCCCACTCCCCTGTATACTGATGTAGCACGTGTTTCGTCCGGACCTGTTGGGCCGGATTGTTCATGGGAGGGTCTTATGGCTGCTTCGAATCCGCCTAAGGGGAGCGTTTCTTCTTCGTCCATCAAGCCGGTAACGCGCAAGGCCGTGCGTTGCCAGCGCGAGGTCGCTTGGCTTGTCACGCAGGCGGCGGGCAGGCTTGTGGCGACCACTCAGGACGTCAATGCGCCTACGCCGAGCTTTGTGTTAGCGACGGCGCTGGATTTTGTGCGCCAATTGGAGCTTGCCGCACAGGATGCCAGCGGCCACCTCGACTACCAGAATGTTATGGCGCCCGACCTGCAAACGTTCTGCCACATGGCCAAGTTGCCCGCCGCGCCCAATGCGCTTTCGGACGCAGGCTACATGTTTACGCTTTCGGGCGCGGACCTTATCCGCAACATCTATGCATACTGCAGCGAGCTCGCCGAACGCCACGTCTTTGACGCGGCTGAAGTCAAACCGGGATATGTCATCAAGCTGGTTCTTAGGCTGTTCTTGATGGACGGGTTCGGGGCCATGCCGGCGTAAGCCGAGTCTTTAGCATCACCGTCAACTGGGCAACAACCGCTTAACCTTAGTGGGCGCCAATCGAGGGTCGATTATTGGGTCGCCTCGTCCGCTAACGCATTTATTCCACGCGCTCCAACAGTCGATACTTGCGGTTGCGGCTCGTCGCCGGCGCCGTGGGCTCAAGCTCGCCTTGAGCAATGAGCGCGTTGACGCGCGACCTAACCTGGGAAATTGTAAGCCCCGTACGTTCTGCCAGCTCACGCGTCCCCAGCTCGCCGTAGTGTTTGAGTGCCGTCACAATTAAGCCCCCGCCACGATCGACCGGCTCGATCTTTGGACGGTAAAGTACGACCTTGAACCGATCGAACCCCGGGCAGAACAGGGGCTCGGCCAGACCATGCGCGCGCATGGCATCGATCATCATCGGGATGCCCGAGCCATTGCCCTCAGCCGGCGAACCTGCGCCATCCGGCAGCGGGACAATCGACATGAGCTTCACAAGCGTCGCATTGCGACATCGGGAGTTGCCGTCAAACAGGTTCTCGCGAGTCTTTCCTCCGTATAGGCCGCCGGGGTTCGTCACCTCGACACGATCGTCAAAGACGTCGACGGCGATCGATTGTCCACAGAACCGATCCCCGTATTCTCGATGGATTACGGCGTTGGCGATTGCTTCGCGCAGAACCTCCTCGGGAATCTCAAGCGAGTCGACACGCGAGACGCCCTGAACAGTCGAGATGCGACGCAGGTTTTTGGCGACAGCCGCAACGGCGTCCGAGATCATTTCGCCCAACGTTCCCTCACAAATTGCGCGGTCTATAAACCTCAGCGGCCCCGCCGCACCCTTCTGTGTCCCCGCATGAACGGCCACATCGATAAAGAGCTTCGGATAGAACTGCTGAGGGTAAACGCCCGCGGCAAGGAGACCCGCCTTGGTCACGTTTCCCTGAGAGTCGAGGAAATTTAGGCGTTCCATCTTTGTCTTCTTGTCCGTCGCGCCGTGCATTGCCCGGGGTGTCAGCGAGAAAGCACGCTCTATCGTGCGGTCGACCAGGGCCTCGTCAAGATCGCCTGCGACCGCGCCGGGCACTGCATCGCGATCACTGGGGCTCGTCCGTTCATACGATGACAAGGACAGGACCTCAGTCGACGAGAGTGGGACATCTTTGTCATCGATGCGTTTGTAGCTGCCGCCTTGAGCGCCCCGCTCTATGACATAGCAAGGCTTGCTCGACGGGTCGAGCTCCTCAATCGTGATGACCAGAACCACGGTGCCCTGGAGCCCCACGCGTTCAATGGTGTATTTGGGCGGATTGGCCAGTTTTCCGCGACCGCCGGCATCACCCATGCCCGCTACGAATTGGTTGAGCACCTTCTCGGTCTCAAAGTTCTCAACCGGGACAAAACCCGCGCGCTCGCTCACGCCGAGCACGATAATTCCGCCGGCGGCATTCGCGAATGCGCTAACCGTTTCCCATACGTCGCGGGAAAGCGTCGTGGCGCTCTCCTTGACCTCGACGTTAAGATCGTCCGAGCCCATACGCCTTAAAGACTCAAGCAGACCGGTCAGCTCGTTTTCGTTCATCTGCACGTCCTTTCGCTCGGTCCTGCGGAGAATGCCGCGGATAGATTTCCCTCGTCTCTCAGTTATCTCTCGTAATTATCTCTCATTTATCTCTCTATCTCTCGGCCTAGAGATAAGAGATAGATAGAGATGGAATGTCTACCATTTGCTTCATTTATACATATTTTTGCTGGTAGAACAATCGGTATTGAGACAATACCATGATTGCCCGCCTCTTTGCTGCTCAGTTATCTCTCATATTTTTCTCTCATATTTCTGTTATCTCTCGTATTAGAGACGAATGAGATATGAGAGATGTGTGGGCGGCGGATGAGCGTGGATTTTGGACGGTCGGATATCGAGAGTGGATATTTGGACGTTTTTTGGGCTTTTGGCGGCCGATTTCGCCCGAAAGTCCACGCTCGTTCGGCGGGCGTCCGAATTTCCACGCTCGTGTGTCCGAATTTCCACGCTCGCGCGGCGGTCACGCGGGGCCTTTACCCATTCCGCCGGCATCGTCTGCAGTTCGCCGCAGAGCCGCGGCCCCATATGGGTATACTCTCGAGGATTCGACTCGATTCGCCCCCGCTGGGGCGTCAAAGGAGACTGCATATGCCCACCACCTCAACCGACCCGCGCGCCGCTGCCGCCGCGCTGCTGGTACCCGGCACCACCTGCCACGGCTTTGCCGTCGAGCGCTGTGAGACCGTGCCCGAGCTCGACTCGGACGCTTACGTGCTGCGCCACACCGCCTCGGGCGCTCGCCTGCTGTACCTGGCGTGCGACGACGAAAACAAGGCCTTTGCCATTGGCTTTAAGACGCCGCCGGCCGATTCCACCGGCGTGTTCCATATTCTTGAGCACTCGGTGCTGTGCGGATCGGCTAAGTTCCCCGTCAAGGAGCCGTTTGTCGACCTGATCAAGAGCTCCATGCAGACGTTTCTCAACGCCATGACCTACCCCGACAAGACCATCTACCCCGTTGCCACCACCAACGAGCAGGATCTGTACAACCTGATGGACGTGTACCTGGACGCGGTGTTCAACCCGGCCATCTATACCAAGCCGACCATTTTTGAGCAGGAGGGCTGGCACTACGAGCTGGACCTGCCGCAGGGCGCCGAAGGCGAGGGCGACGGCAGCGCCGCCAGACTGCGCGAGGGCACGCTGCGCTATAACGGCGTGGTGTTCAACGAGATGAAGGGTGCGCTGTCCGATCCCATGAGCGTGTTGGACGACGCCGTCAACGCCGCGCTCTATCCCGACACCGCCTATGCGCACGAAAGCGGTGGCGACCCGCGCGCGATTCCCACGCTCACCTACGAGCAGTTCCTGGACACGCACGCGCGCCACTACAATCCTTCCAACTCCTACATCACGCTTTACGGCGACCTGGACGTGGACCGCGCCCTGGCCTTTTTGGACGAGCGCTATCTGTCGCAGCCGAGTGCCGCGAGCCGCCGCATGGACGCTGCCGTCGCCGCCGGCGAGGACCCGTCCACGCTGGCGCCCAATCCGCTGGGCGTGCAGGCGCCCGTGACCTGCGAGTACAAGCGCATCGAGATGGCTACCACGCCCGAGAACGCCCTGGTGGGCCTGGGCCTTGTGCTGGGCAGCGCACTCGACCGCAAGCGCACGATCGCAGCGGATATCCTGTTCGAGGCGCTGCTGGGCTCCAACGAAGCGCCGGTTAAGAAGGCCATTCTGTCCGCCGGCCTGGGCGGCAACGTGGCGAGCTACACCGCGGCCGAGAGCCTGCAGCCCTACGAGCTCATCATGCTGCAAAACGCGCAGCCCGGCGTGGCGCGCGAGCTGCGCCGCGTGTTCCAGGACGCCTGCCGCGACCTATGCGAGCATGGCGTTCCGCGCGAGCGCCTGGAAGCCATCATCAGCAGCAACGAATACGACCTGCGCCAGCGCGACTACGGTATCGCCGACGGCGTGGCCATTGCGTGCGACGCACTGAGCACATGGCTCTACGATGACGACGCCGCGACGCTGGCGCTCAAGTACGGCCCGGTGTACGAGGAGCTGCGTGGCGAGCTGGACGGCAGCTATTTTGAGGACCTGCTGCGCGAGCTGGTGCTGGAAAACGACCACATGGCACTGGTCGAGCTGGTGCCGGTCTGTCTCTTATACACATCTGACGCTGCCGAC
>USEK01000112.1 GCA_900553705.1 uncultured Collinsella sp. | reverse complement strand
ATGTGTATAAGAGACAGAAAGAAAGCCTCCCATTTCTCATGTCCAAGAAATGGGAGGCAGTTCAATGTGTGATGCGCGGGCCATTTTGTTTAGATCGCACCCGTCCTCCTGTTCATCTCAATCTGTAACATCTAGCCGAGTTTTCGGGTCCCACCTGTTACAGACTTAGACGAGCAGGCCGAGCACGTCTACGCCCGCAAATCCCGCACGCTCGCGCGTTCGACCAGCACGCCCGAGACGAGCGTACGGCTCCTGGAGCTCGGAGCCTCCAAACCTGCGACGACCTCGTTAAGCGCACGAATACCCAGCTCGCGGTGGCGGAACTTCACCGATGTCAAAATCGAATTGGGGATCGTCTTGTAGAGCTCGTCATCGAAGCCAATTACGGACACGTCGTCGGGCACGCTCAGCCCCTTGTCGCGCAAAGCCATCATCACGCCGTTAGCCATACAGTCGTTGGCAGCCAAAACCGCCGTGCAATCGGGCTTGTCGCCGAGCGCAAGACCCGCGGCATAGCCACTATCCGCATTCCAATCGCCCTGCAGCGGCTCGGGCGGCTCAATGCCGCGCGTCTCGAGCGCTGCGCGCCAACCTTTCATACGACACTGGCTCGACAGCGATTCTTCTTTACCGGCAACGAAGTACACGTTTTTGTGACCGTGATCCAAAAAGTACTCGCACGCCATGCGCGCGCCGCCTTCTTGATCGTCACTGACCGTTGAGCAGGAAGGATGCTCCATCGGCGTGATAATCACCGTCTTAAGGTCCTTTGGCGCCTCAAAGGTATCAAAGTCATCGACCATCTGACGCAGGTTGAAAATCATGCCATCGACGGGCAGCTGCGACATCCTGCGCGCCGCATCGGCAAGGGTCATCTTCTCCCCTGCCCGTTTCTTGATCATCGTGAGCGCAAAGCCTCGTTCTTCGGCGGCATCGGCGATACCGTCGATCATGTCCACGGCACCGCCCGACAAGTGAAACAGCACCACGCCGATGCACCCGTAGCGTCCCAACTTGAGCGAGCGCGCGGCAAAGTTAGTTCGAAACCCAAGCGCCTCCATGGCAGCATGGACTTTATCGCGCGTCGACTCGCGCACGCTATCGGGCTCGTTGATAACACGAGACACCGTCTTAAGAGAAACGCCTGCAGCAACCGCCACGTCGTTCATCGACACGTTTTTCTTGTCCAACGTTGCCACTATTTCTCCCATCGGCCTCATGTCGCATGTTTTCTGCGTTCTAGCATACACTACCTGCTCAATTCTCGAATCAACCGTTTACCGGACAATATCGACCACTCACCCGTAAATCCTTGTTGCGCTTTCTAAAATGTCTTACGTTGTCATTAACGAAATGACAACGTTGTCATTTCACACATGCCTTCCTTACGCAGGAAGGTTTCCGGGCAGTCCTGACCATCCATCGACGACCAGTTCCATCCACATGCATCGCGCATCAAGCAGCAAAGGAGCTCTATGGACGCCATCGTAAAGATGCTCGAGAAGCATCAACCGTTCTTTGAGAAGATCTCGAGGAACATCTACCTCCAGGCCATTAAGGACGGATTCCTTGGGTGCATGCCCATCGTCCTCACCTCTTCGATTTTCCTGCTCATCGCCACGCTCCCCGGCGTCGTTGGCGTCACGCTGCCCCAGCCGCTCATCGACTGGTGCAACAAGCTCTACAACTTCACCATGGGTGTCATGGGCATCATGGTTGCCGGCACCACCGCCAAGAACTTTACGGCATCCATGAACCGTCGCATGCCCGCCGGCAAGGTGCTCAACGACGGCTCCACCATGGTGGCCGCCCAGTGCAGCATGCTTTTGCTCGCTGTTACGCAGTTCACCACCAAGTTCGACGGCTCCGAGCTTTCGGTCTTCGATTGCACCAGCATGGGCACGCGCGGTCTGTTCTCGGCCTATATCGCCGCGTTCATTACCGTGTGGGTCTATAAGTTCTGCGTCTCGCGCGATCTGACCATTAAGCTGCCCAAGGAGGTCCCGGGCGCCATCGCTCAGAACTTCCGCGACATCATCCCCTTTGGCGGCGCTGTCATCATCTGCGGCATCATCGATGTCGTCGTGCGCAACCTCATGGGCGTTCCGTTCTCCGAGCTGCTTATCAAACTGCTCTCCCCGCTCTTCACTGCGGCAGAAACCTATCCTGGCCTTATCCTTATCCAGGCAGCAACCGCGTTCTTCTGGTTCATCGGCGTCCACGGCCCCTCGATCGTCCAGCCGGGCATCGACCCCATCCGTCTTGCCAACCAGGCCGAGAACCTGCAGGTTCTGCTTGCCGGTGGCCACCCCGCCCACTCCCTCACCTTTAACATGTCGCTCGTGGGTGAGTTCGGCGGCACCGGCGCCACCTTTATCGTGCCGCTTCTGCTGATTCTCTTTATGAAGTCCAAGCAGCTCAAAGCCGTCGGTAAGGCCTCGATTGTTCCCGTTGCCTTCGCTGTCAACGAGCCGCTGCTCTTTGGCGCTCCCATGATCCTCAACCCCTACATGCTCATCCCCTTTGTTGCCGCCGGCTGCGTCAACGTGAGTGTTGCCAAGTTCTTTATCGATAACGTGGGCATGAACGGCTTCTCCTTCGTGGTGCCTTGGGCCACCCCCGCCCCCATCGGTATCTTCATCACCACGAACTTCCAGCTTATTGCCCTGGTATTTGTCGCGATCATCATCTTGCTGGACGCCGTCATCTACCTACCGTTCTTGAAGGCATACGATAAGCTGCTCTGCGACCAGGAAGCCGAGCGCGCCGCCGAGCTGGGTCTCGAGTCCGATGGTGCTGCCACCATCGCTGCCAGCACCCCTGCGCCCGCCGTTGAGCAGACTACCGCTTCCGTCGAGCCGACCGCCGCCGCCGTCGACAGCGAGCCTGTCGCCGATCAGCCCGAGCCCGCCGCCGACGCATCCGCCAAGAAGGACGTCGATGGCCTGAAGGTCCTCGTCCTGTGCGCCGGCGCCGGCACCTCCGCCATGCTTGCCAATGCCATCAAGGAAGGTGCCGCGCAGACCGGAGAGAACATCGCTTCCTCCGCAGGCGCCTATGGCCAGCACACTGCCATCATGGATCAGTACGACGTCATCGTGCTTGCCCCGCAGGTCCGTAGCTACTACAACGACATGAAGGCCGATACCGACCGTCTGGGCATTAAGCTGCTCGCTCCCCGCGGTAAGGAATATATCGACCTTACTCGCGACCCCGCTGGCGCCATCAAGTGGCTCCGCGAGAACCTCGACTAGTTCCTCCCTCTGTTGGTGCCCGGATCCCTAGTTCGGGCACCTCCCCCTATTCGTATCCCACAGAAAGGATGACTCATGACCAACCCCATGCAGTTCCCCGACGGCTTTGTGTTTGGCGGCGCCACCGCCGCTTACCAGGTTGAGGGCGAGACCCGCACGTACGGCAAGGGCAAAGTGCCCTGGGACGATTTCCTGGCTGCTCAGGGTCGCTTCTCCCCCGATCCTGCAAGCGACTTCTACAACAAATATCCGGTCGATATCGACCTGTGCCAGCGCTTCGGCATCAACGGTATTCGCGTCTCCATCGCTTGGAGCCGTATCTTCCCCAACGGCACCGGCGAGATTAACCCCGAGGGCGTCGCCTTCTATCACGAGCTTTTTGCCACCTGCAACAAAGCTGGCGTTATCCCCTATGTCACGCTCGATCACTTTGACACGCCCGAGGTCTTCTACCAGGACGGCGGCGAGGGTTTCCTGACGCGCACGACAATCGACGCCTTTGTCGAGTACGCCAAGTTCTGCTTTGCCGAGTTCACCGAGGTCAAACACTGGTTTACCTTTAACGAGATTCCCGCAACCGCCGAGGGCAGCTTTATCGTTGGCAACTGGCCGCACGGCGAGAAGTATCGCCTGGACAAGGCCTTCCAGCTCATGCACAACATGATGGTGGCCCACGCCAAGGCTGTCGTCGCCTTCCATGAGGGCGGCTTTGAGGGCGAGATCGGCATTGTCCAGAACCTGGAGCCCAAGTATCCCCTCGACCCCAACAACGCCGCCGACTGCGAGGCAGCTCGCATGGCCGACGTCATCAACAACCGCTGGGTGCTTGATGCCACCTTCCGCGGCCACTATGCAGCCGACACCATGGAGGCTGCGACCAAGCTGGCCCATATCGCCGGCGGCGAGCTCGACGTCCGCGACGAGGACATCGCCGCGCTGACCGCCGCGCTCCCCTACAACGATTGCCTGGGAGTCAACACCTACAAGTGCCAGTTCCTGCGTGCCGCCGAGGGCGAAAACGACATCAACCACAATGGCACCGGCGACAAGGGCTCCTCGCGCTGGTTCCTCAAGGGCGTTGGTGAGTCATGCGTGCGCGAAGGCGTTCCCACCACCGATTGGGACTGGATTATCTATCCCGAGGGCCTCTACGACCTGCTGCTCCGCATTAAGAACGATTACCCCAACTACAAGAAGATCTACATCACCGAGAACGGCATGGGCTATAAGGACGACTTCGAGGACGGCTTTATCGACGACGCCCCTCGCATCGACTACATGCGTCAGCATCTCGCATGGATCCTCAAGGCAATCGACGGCGGCGTAAACGTCGACGGCTACTTTGTGTGGTCGCTGCAGGACCAGTTCTCCTGGACCAACGGCTATAACAAGCGCTACGGCCTGTTCTACATCGACTTTGAGACCCAGAAGCGCTATCCCAAGGCGAGCGCGTACTGGTACAAGAACGTCGCGGAGACCGGTCTGCTCATGGCCTAGTTTCAGCCACATACCCCCTGTCGGCCGCATGCGAATCCCCCACGGGTTCGCATGCGGCCTTTTTGTTTTGGCTCGGCCCGAGCAGGCCGTTTGTCTCGATCTGTAACATCTAGCAGAGATTTTTGGCCCCAATTGTTACAAATTGAGATGAACGGGGGCACCCGGTTCGAAATGTCTAGATCTGTAACATCTGATTCGCTTTTGGCCGTCTAACTGTTACAGATCAAGACAAAGACTGTCTCTTATACACATCTGACGCTGCCGACGACTAGTCGAGTGTAG
>USEK01000111.1 GCA_900553705.1 uncultured Collinsella sp. | reverse complement strand
ACGAGATTCCTCTACGTCTCGTGGGCTCGGAGATGTGTATAAGAGACAGGTCGGCAACCCACACGGGGACCTTCTCGCCGTTGACCGGGTTCACCACGTAGCGGCCGGTAAAGGCACCGTGCTTCTCGAGGGTGCCCTGGGCACGCTCGACGGCAGAAATAAGCTTGGAGTCCTCGACGATCTTGGTGACGGCCTCCTCGTACTCCGTGCCCTCGACGAGCTCGTGTAGGCCGGCGTACTCGGGAGCCAGGACAAAGAAGGAGACGCCAAAGAGCGTATCGGCACGCGTGGTGAAGACGGTGATCTTGCCCTCGTCGCCCTCGATGGGCTCGCCGTCCCGGTCGCACAGGGTAAAGTCGACCTCGGCGCCCTCGGAGCGACCGATCCAGTTGGCCTGCATCTGCTTGACGCGCTCGGGCCAGCCGGGGAGCTTCTCCAGGTCGTCGAGCAGCTCCTGGGAGTACTCGGTGATCTTGAAGTACCACTGCTCAAGGTCGCGCTTCTCGGGCTCGGTGCCGCAGCGCCAGCACTTACCCTCGGTGACCTGCTCGTTGGCCAGAACGGTCTTGCAGGTGGGACACCAGTTGACCGGGTTCTTCTTGCGGTAGACCAGGCCCTTTTCCCACAGCTTCTCAAAGATCCACTGACCCCAACGGTAGTAGTCGGGGCTGCAGGTCTTGACCATGCGATCCAGATCGTAGGAGAAGCCCATGCGCTTCATCGTGGCGAGCGCCTGGTCCATGTTCTTATACGTCCAGGCAGCAGCCTGCGTATTGTGCTTGATGGCGGCGTTCTCGGCAGGCAGGCCAAAGGCGTCAAAGCCGATGGGGTGCAGCACGTCGTAACCGCGCATGCGGGCCTGGCGGGCCATGGCATCGCCGATGGTGTAGTTGCGCGCGTGGCCCATGTGCAGGTCGCCCGACGGATACGGGAACATCTCGAGCACGTACTTCTTGGGCTTGCTGTCGTCGGTGTCAACGGCAAAGAGGTTGGAGTCCTCCCAAGCCTTCATCCACCGGGACTCGATGGCCTGCGCGTCGTAGGCAGGGATCTCGTCCTTATGATCTGTGCAATCGCACATATCAGCTCCTTTAATCTTAGCTGGGGTCGGTCGGCTTGGCTTTGTTCGCTACTGCGGACAGTCCTGCGCAAGACGAAGAGCACATTAAGTGCTCTTCTTTGCGTGCGGAACTTGTAGCGAACAAAGCCAAGCCGACCGACCCTAAGGTTAACTTGACTGATGATAGCAAATACGACAAGCGAGATGCCTGCGACTTGCGGGCATCTCGCTTTATCTAAATAACGTGGTTTTGAATCAACCACTAATTGTCACCCGCCCAAGCATGGTCGGGTTTTCCAAGTGCCGCAGATTGCCGTGAAAGAGAAGCGACGCGTACTTTGGTACGCGAGCGACGGTTTGAACGGCAAGATGCGGTGCTTGGGAAAGCCGCTTAGCGGTAGCTGACGCTTTGCTGGGAGTCCTTGACGACAACGTCGTGGGCGCCGCCTTCGACGATGGAGGTGGAGCTGACCAACGTTAGGCGTGCCTTTTCCTGGAGCTCGGGGATCGAGAGGGCGCCGCAGTTGCACATCGTGGACTTAACCTTGTAGAGCGTGCCGCCCACGCCGTCCTTGAGAGAACCGGCGTAGGGAACGTAGGAGTCGACGCCCTCGACGAAGCTGAGCTTCGCGGCGCCGCCCAAGTCGTAGCGCTGCCAGTTGCGAGCACGCGCAGAACCCTCGCCCCAGTACTCCTTCATGTACTGACCGTTCACGTTGACGCGCTCGGTCGGGCTCTCGTCAAAGCGGGCGAAGTAGCGGCCCAGCATCATAAAGTCGGCACCCATGGCAAGGGCGAGCGTCATGTGGTAGTCGTAGACGATACCGCCGTCGGAGCACACGGGCACGTAGACGCCGGTCTCCTCGTAGTACTCGTCGCGAGCGCGGCAGACGTCGATCAACGCAGTGGCCTGGCCACGGCCGATACCCTTGGTCTCACGGGTAATGCAAATGGAACCGCCGCCGATACCGACCTTGATGAAATCGGCACCACAGTCAGCCAGGAAGCGGAAGCCCTCGGCGTCGACGACGTTACCGGCACCGACCTTGACGTCCTCGCCGTAGTTGGCGCGAATCCACTCGATGGTGCGCTTCTGCCACTCGCTGAAGCCCTCGGAAGAGTCGATGCACAGGACATCGGCGCCGGCCTCGATGAGCAGCGGCACGCGCTCGGCATAGTCGCGGGTGTTGATACCGGCGCCGACCATGTAGCGCTTGTCGCCGTCGAGCAGCTCGTTGGGGTTGGTCTTGTGGCTGTCGTAGTCCTTGCGGAAGACGATGCCCATGAGGTGATCGTTGTCGTCGACGATGGGCAGGGCGTTGAGCTTGTTGTCCCAGATGACGTCGTTGGCAACCTTGAGGCTGATGTTCTTGTCGCCCACGATGAGCTGCTCACGCGGGGTCATGAACTCGGAGACCTTCGTCTGGTGGTCATCGCGACTGGGGCGATAGTCACGGCTGGTGACGATGCCCAGGAGCTTACCCTTGGGAGTGCCGTCGTCGGTGACCGGCATGGTGGAGTGGCCGGTCTTCTCCTTGAGCTCGATAACCTGCTCCATGGTCATGTCGGGGGTCAGCGTGGAATCGGACTGAACGAAGCCGGCCTTGTGATCCTTGACGGCCTTGACCATGGCGGCCTCGGACTCGGCGCTCTGGGAACCGTAAATGAAGGACAGGCCACCCTCGGTAGCGAGCGCGACACCCATGTCGACGCCCGAGACGGACTGCATGATGGCGGAAACCATGGGGATGTTCAGGGTGATTGCCGGCTTCTCACCGCGCTTAAAGCGGGTCAGCGGCGTCTTAAGAGAGACGTTGTTGGGGATGCACTGCGAGGACGAGTAACCAGGGACCAGCAGATACTCCGAAAACGTGTGGGACTCACCGGGAAAGAACGTAGCCATGTTTCTCCTTTTTCCATGCGACCGGTCGGCTGCAGGCCTCGTAGGACCCAGCCCAACCTTGGGCGCCCAATACTGGGGAAGTATCTTAACGCACTTTGACTGCTACAATGCATGATTTAAGAAGAGCACACGAGGGTTTGACGCAGGCTTTGCGTTTGCCCAGCAAACACTTTAGCGGGGAGACGTGGAGCGTATGGAGTACAAGACGACGGCAAAGTTGGTCATTCAAGCGTGCGACAAGGATTTGCCGGGCGTCTTCGGCCACGGCTGTGTCTTGCTGCTGCAGGGTATCGCCCGAGAGCACTCGCTCAACCGTGCCGCCAAGAGCATGGGCATGGCATACTCCAAAGCCTGGCGCATTGTGAACGAGGCGGAAGGGCAGCTGGGCTGCAAGCTCATCGAGCGCGACGGCGCCCGCGGATCCACCCTCACCCCCGCCGGAGAGCGAGCCATAGCAGTCTACGAGGAGCTGCAGGCCGACATAAACAAGGTCATTGCCACCAAAGCAAACGACCTCATCGCAAGTATTAAAAAGTAGCTAATTTACGAAGGGCGTTGTCTAGGGCGGACGCTACGACCAGGGGGTCGTCGGTGCCGGCGAAGAGGCGGACGGTGCTCCCCTGCTTGCCGCGTGGGGCCGAAAGGCGCGTCGTTGCGCCGCCGGCCGGCGATGTGTGGAACTCCCCCGGCAAAGCATCAAAGAGATCGCCCGCACTGCGCTCGGTAAGATCAAACTCAGCTGCCGGGCCAAAGCCGTGCTCGAGGATTCCCGTTGCAACCGCATGGTCGGGATGCGAACTCAGCCCGGGATAGCGCAAGTTGCGCACCATCTCGTTGGCGGCCAGATACTCGGCCAGCGCACGGGCGCGGTCGAAGTGTGCCTGCATGCGGGTATCGAGCGAGTCCAGCCCGCGCTCCAGCACACCAGCCTCGTCAGTAGGCAAATCAAGCTTGCCCAAGCCACAGCCCTCAAACAGGACATGCACGCACTCAGCCGCGGCATCCACACGATGGCGCTTGAGCTGCGAGCGCGCGACCGATACGGCAACCAACTTGCGTGAAGCGTTACCGGCGCACACACGGTCGAGCGCTTCGAGCGACAGCACGGCACCCAAGCGCAACGGATCGCAGCCAAAAGCCGACGCCACGGTGTTGTCCACAACCAGCAGCGCATGGGCCTCGCGAGCCGCTCGACCCAGCGTACGCAGATCGGGCACGCGCAGTCCAAACCCGCCGATGGAGTTGACGAACCACCACAGGTGCGGCCCCTCGGCATCAAGCGAGGCATCAAAGCCCTCGGACGCGGCAACAAATACCTCGGCGCACGAATCCCCCACCAGCACAACATCGCAGCCATCAAAGCCGCGGGCAAAGGCTTCGGTAAAGTCATCCGCAAAGGCCACCAGGCGGTCACCGGGACGCACAATCCCCAGCTGCGACAGCGCTGCCGGCACATGCGGGGCCGCAACAAGACGCGCCTCACGCGCGCCGGCCCTCAAAGCCCAGGCCTCTTCTAGCTGCTGTACGCCCATACGGCACCGTCCCTTCAAAACAAAAACCCACGATGCGGGTGTTCCCCGCATCGTGGGCAACGGCTGCAGTATAGCGCCGATATGCGACGAATCGCTTAGATGTTGAGCGTGTGATAGTTCACGCTCGTGCCCGGAGCATCAACGGTCACGCCATAGGCCTCGGGATAGATGCGCGTCGAAAACACGAGCGAGCCATCATTCACAAACACCTCGACCGACGAGACATCGCCGACAATGCGCACGTTACGAACCTCGTCGACGGGCTCCCAACGCACGGTACGACCGCAGCCGGCAGAAGCGCGACCCTCATCGGTAAATCGCATCTCAAAGCGCGAGGGCAGTTCGCCCTCGGCGGGCACAAACTCCAGCTTCAGCTCGTCATCAACGGTCGCAGTAAACGCGCCATCGACACCGTCAACAACAAC
This sequence comes from uncultured Collinsella sp., assembly GCA_900553705.1. Taxonomy (GTDB): domain Bacteria; phylum Actinomycetota; class Coriobacteriia; order Coriobacteriales; family Coriobacteriaceae; genus Collinsella. Next base: position 159 of record USEK01000111.1, on the reverse strand, counting down.
GTCAAAGCAGGTATCGCCGGCAACCTCCAACGAGCCCTCCCCCACACGCACCGAGGCATAATGGCGCTCGATCTCGCGCGCCGGCTGCTGCAGTACCACGCCGCCGTCACCGGCTGTAAGCTCACGCGGTACCGTCATGCAGTGCTGCCAGCCACACAC
>USEK01000110.1 GCA_900553705.1 uncultured Collinsella sp. | reverse complement strand
TAGTCGTCGGCAGCGTCAGATGTGTATAAGAGACAGATGCGGATCGAATACCTCGGCGCCCTCGGCGGCGCACACGCCACGGGAGCAGCCCTCGGCAATCAGGGCCGCGGCAACGCCTTCATCAGCGGCAGGCCACGCAGCATGGGCAACGGCGCCGGGCGTAAAGCCCGTCTCCTTGGGAGCCGCCGCGTGCATGGCTGACAGGGTCGCCGCCAGTGCATCCATCGCGGCGTCGAGCACCACGGCGTCCGCCAAGAGGCCCGCATCGCCCGCGGCAAGCTTGCGAACGGAGCCCTGCGCCACCAATCCGCGCAGTGCGGCATCGGCCTCGCCGACACCAAGATCCAAAGCCTCGGCAACATCAGCCGCCGTAACCGGCAGCATCTGCAGCGCCAGCCAAGCGCCCACACCGCCCGCGATATCGCCGGACTCAAGCGCCGCGTACAGCGCACGCTCCCCTTCAGCAAGCTCGCGCGAGCGACGGCAGCGCGAAAGCAGCACGCGCCCGCCGCCAATAAGCATCACGGGCGAATAGGACAGCACCACGGCATGGTCCCCGGCGCGCAGCGGCAGCGAGTTGTCCAAGCGCACCTGAACAATACGGGTTTCACCCACTGCCATGGGGGCCTCACCCTCCATGAACATGATGCGACCGACGACCTCGGCCGTACCCGCCATCACGTGCACACGCGCACCCGACTCGAACACACGCGGCTTGGCTCCCTCGCGACCCAAATACGTAAACGTCATCATAAAGCGCATCGTCTGGCCAAAGCGGCCCGCCACGCCGAGCATCTCACCGCGATCGAGCGTGGCGACGGCATCGCCCACCAAGTTGAGTGCCACGCGCTGTCCCGGCAGTGCTCGCGGCGTATCGCCATGCACCTGAATCCCGCGCACGCGACAGACTGTACGCGACGGCAAAGCCATCAGCTCGTCGCCCACCGCAACCGGCGCATCGTGCAGCGTTCCCGTCACGACGGTGCCGACGCCCTTGATCGTAAAGCAGCGGTCGATGGGCAGACGCGGCGCGGCATCGGTGAGCTCGGAACGGTCGCGGCAAGCATCCCAGCAGGCACTTACCTGCTCGTCGAGCACCGCAAGCAGCCCGTCAATCCCCTCGCCTGTCTTGGACGACACAGGCACGATCGGCGCGCCCGCAAACACGGTACCCGACAAAAAGTCATCGACATCAAGCTCGGCAAGCTCGGTCATCTCGGCATCGGCCAGGTCGCACATCGTCAGCGCCACCACCATGTGTGTGACGCCCAGCAGCTCCAGCACATGCACGTGCTCGCGGGTCTGCGGCATCACGCCCTCAACGGCAGAGACCACCAGCACGGCCACATCGATGCCCGTGGCACCCTGCACCATGGCGCGCAGGTAATGCGCGTGGCCCGGCACGTCGACCAGGCCAACGATCTTGCCACTCGGCAGCGCCAGCTCGCCAAAGCCCAGCTCAACGGTCATGCCGCGGCGACGCTCAACCTCCAGACGGTCGGGATTCTTGCCGGTCAGTGCCTCGATCAGTGCCGACTTACCGTGGTCGACGTGGCCCGCCGTACCAACGATAACGGGACACTCCACCAGCGCTTTAACCTCACTCATCGAGCAATCGCCTTCTCAACGCACGCGACGAGCGTCGACGCCGCCGTCTCGATATCGCGGTCGCCCACAAGCGTACGGACGTCAAACAAAATGCGATCGTGCGAGGTTCGCGTGACGACCGGCGTATCGAAGTCTTGGACGAGCGAGCGCTTGAGCGCGTCGACGGACAGGCGCCCGTCGACCGGGCAGATGGCCACGCACATCGTGGGCAACTCGACGGTAGGCAGCGAGCCGCCGCCGGGAGTCGACGATTCCTCGACGATCTCCACCTGAACGGCGCACGGGCAACCGGCCTTATCGAGCCCGGCGACCATCCGATCGCGCAGCTTGCGGGCACGACCCTCCAGATGAGCCTGCGGGAGCGTGAGCATGTTGAGCACCGGCACCTCGCGATGGGCCACATCCGCCCCATCCATGTAGATGCGCAGTGTAGCCTCGAGCGCCGCCAGTGCGAGCTTACCCGGACGCAAGGCGCGCATAAGCGGATGTGACCCACAGGCCTGGACCAGGTCACGACGGCCCATGATAATGCCCGCTTGTGCGGCACCGAGCAGTTTATCGCCCGAGCACGACACCAAATCGAGCCCCGCCGCAACCGAAGCCGGCGTAGGCACCTCGCCGCCGCGCACCAGGATGTCATCGGGCAACAGCGCGCCCGAACCCTGGTCCTCGTAGAACAGCAGACCATGCTTGTGAGCAAGCGCCGCAAGCTCCCGAGAACCCACCTCCTCGTGAAAACCCTCGATGCGATAGTTGGAAGGATGGACCTTAAGGATCATGGCCGTATCGGGCGTAATGGCTTGCTCATAATCTGCCAGGTGCGTGCGGTTGGTGGCTCCGACCTCGACGAGCTTGGCGCCCGAAGCCGCCATGACATCGGGGATGCGGAAGCTGCCGCCAATCTCGACGAGCTCGCCGCGGCTGACGATAACCTCTTTGCCCGCGGCATGAGTCGCCAGCACCAGCAGCACCGCGGCGGCGTTGTTGTTGACCACAAGCGCGTCCTCGGCACCGGTAAGCGAGCGAATCAGCTGTGCAGCGTGCTCCTTGCGCGACCCGCGCGAGCAGGTGTCCACGCTGTACTCGAGCGTGCTGTAGCCGCGCGCGACCTCGGCCACGGCCTTGGCGGCCGACTCCGCGAGCGGGGCGCGGCCCAAGTTGGTATGGATGACCACGCCCGTGGCGTTGACGGCAGGGCGCAAGCTCGGCAGCGCAGAGCGGTGGGCACGCCACTCGACGGCCGAGGCCAGCTCGCGCTTAGAGCGTGGAGCGGCACCGGCACGAATCGCAGCGCGCTCCTCGTCAAGCTCGGCCGTGACAGCGGCATGCACCACCGCGTCGCAGGTCTCCCCCGCCGCCTTCACTACCGGCCACTCGGCAAGCAGCTCGTTGACAGAAGGAATGGCGCGCAGGCGGGCGCGCACCTCATCGGACATGTTCTGGCTATCGCTCATGTGCGACCTTTCAAAACCAAAGGTGAATCAATCGTTCGGACGTCAAACTATCAGCCAATTCGATCGGCTGAATCAATCATTCGTTATTATCCTCGTGCTCCGTGATCTTTTCCACGCGAACGGCGTTTTCCTGGGTGAGCGCGGCACCCGTCAACGGGTCCCAGCGCAGCGGCGTGTGGTCGAGCGGACCGACGCCCAGGGCCTGCCGGGCACCACTCTCAGCACCAAATGCACGTCCGCCAGGAGCGGCCGAGGTGAAGATGCACGCCGGATGCAGATAGGGCGTCGTCTCCACGCGCACGTGGTCGCGGCCCATATCGCTCACGAGCTCGACGATCTCGCCGTCGGCGATGCCCATGTGCGCAGCAGCATCGGCATTCATCTGCACGGCATCCAGGTCCGATCCAGCCTCGGCGGCACCTTGAGCCGCAAGCCTGCGCGAGGTGTGCGACTCAAAGGGACGGTTGCCACTAATGAGGCGAAACATCCCCGGGCCGGGCTCCACCATGGGCGCAATCCAGTTGGGCACACGACCCATGCCGACTCGTTCCCATACGTCGCTTGCCAGCGCAATTTTGCCGCCGGCAAGCGGAATCACCGGCTCACCCGTGCGCGACGGCAGCGCCACGCCCGTATCGGCCCAGCCGCGCTCCTTGAGCTCGTCCAGATCAATCCCAAACGGCGCCACCTGGGCAGCCGTCAGATCGTCAGACGTAAACTGGAAATACTCGCCCACGCCACACGCCTGCGCCAGACCGGCAAAAATCTCCCGACCGGGACGTGTGCCGTCATGCTGCACGGGCAGCACGGCGTTGCGGTAGAACACGCGCGAATCGTTGACGCCCACGACTGTGCCCACACCGCGGTCGGCCTCCAGATACGTCACGTCGGGCAGCACGAAGTCAGAAGCACGCGCCGTCTCGGACCAACGAATATCAATCGTCACAAGCAAGTCAAGCTGTTCCAGAATCGATAACCACGCCCCGGCGTTGCCATAGCCCGCACCGGGGTTACTGGCATAGACGATGAGCCCACGCAAATAGCCGGCAAGAATCGACTGACCGATGGTCGTACACAGCCCGCGCACCGGATCGACCAGTGGATAGCGCTCGGACCCCAGCTTGGGCTCGCGCGGCACCGGCGGCGTCGCAAAGCGCGTGGGATCGAGGTCGCCCAGTGAAAGCGGTGTGGGCGGATTGAGCGCGCCACCCGCATGTCCAATACAGCCCAGCAGCACATCGACCAAGCAGATAGCGCGTGCGGTCTGGGTGCTATTGGCATACGCGATGCCGATGCCACCATGAAAACCCGCATCCACCACAGCGGCAGGCGCGGCGGCAGCGAGATCGCGCGCCGTGGCGACAATCTCTGCGGCCGGCACGTCGCACATCGATTCGGCCCACTCGGGTGTCCAAGCACTGGCCGCCTGCGCCAGCTCGTCAAAGCCTGTGGCGTAGCGGTCCACGAACTCGTGATCGTACAGGTCCTCGGCTACCAGCACATGTGCGATACCCAGCAGCAACGCCAGATCGCATCCAGGACGTACGCGCAGCCAGCGATCGGCAAGCGCGGCGGAGCCGCTGCGCCGGGGGTCGACCACGATGATCTTCGCCCCGCGCCGGCGTGCATCGTTGAGCGCATCGACAGCCCCCATCGTCGACGAATCGACGATGGAACGCCCCAGATACATGATGCAATCGGTATGCGCCAGGTCGGAGGCGGGACTATAGCCCAGGCTGTGCTCCCAACCGGTAAGTCGGCTTACCTCGCAGGCGCCATCGGCACCGTATACGTTGGGCGAGCCCAGCGCATGCATAAAACAATACGCCCAGTAGCGGTCGAACGAGGGCACGCCGAGCGTCATGCCCAGCGCGCGCGGACCATGTCCGTCAACAATCCCCCCAAGGCGCGCTGCAATCTGCGCGAACGCCTCGTCCCACGAAATCACATCGAACCCCGAGCCATCAGCTCGTCGGCGCATGGGGTGCACAATGCGATCGCGCTCGTCAAACGGCATTGCCAGGCGATGCCGTCCGCGGGCGCACAGGGCACGCGCCGCGCACGGATGCCCCGGCACCGGCAACTCGGCCACCACACGCCCATCCTCCTGTCTCTTATAC
>USEK01000109.1 GCA_900553705.1 uncultured Collinsella sp. | reverse complement strand
ATAAGAGACAGGTGATGAGCGCCTGCGAGGCGATGATGGCCGCTACGGCCGAAAGCACGATGGCAAAGGGGCGCAGGGGCTCGGGGAGCATCATATAGAACGGGTTGACGATATCCATCGCGAGCATCTGGGGGTTGGAGTTATTGGCGAGCAGCCAAGCGCCCTGACCCAGATAGTTGAGGATAAGGGCCGCCTTTACGAACGGCCAGGATGCGTAAATGTTAGCTTTGCCCACGTGACCCATGTCCGAATAGAGCGCCTCGGCGCCGGTCGTCGACAGAAAGACAAAGCCGAGCACCATGATGCCCGAGTGGTTGATGGGCGAGAACAGGAACATGATGCCGCGGATGGGGTTGAGCGCGCGCAAGATGGACAGGTTGCCGAGCATGTTGAACAGGCCGGCGCCTGCCAGGAACAGGAACCACAGTGTCATGAGCGGGCCGAACAGCTTGCCGATCGACGAGGTACCGGCGCGCTGCATGGCAAATAGGCCGCAGATAATGATGATGGTAATAATGATGACGTTGGTTTGCCCGTCACCCAATAGCGCGTGGCCCCACTCGATAGTGCGCAGGCCCTCAATGGCCGTGGTAACCGTGACGGCGGGGGTGAGGATGCCGTCGGCGAGCAGCGCCGCGCCGCCGATCATGGCGGGAAGAATCAGCCAAGGCGCCACTTTGCGCACCAAGCTAAACAGGGCGAAGATGCCGCCCTCGTTATGGTTGTCGGCCTTCATGGCGATTACAACGTACTTGACCGTGGTCACGAGTGTCATGGTCCAGATGACGAGCGAGAGCGCGCCCAAGATCATGTCCTCGCTGACGGTACCGATGCCGCCGTTGTTGGCGACGATTGATTTCATGGTGTACATGGGGCTCGTGCCGATGTCACCGTAGACGACGCCGAGCGTAACGAGCAGCATGCCAGCGGAGAGGGGAATGGCTCCATGCCCGCCTTGACTACGCTGGTCTTGGAGGCTTGCCTCCAGCTTGTTGTGTGCCACGTGGACTCCCTTGGACATCTGGCCTCTGCCACGAGCAGTAGACCTTTATGCCATCTTTATACATATAAGAGCAGTTTGGCACATCGGGGTGTTTTAGACAATAATCCCCATCTGGGGATTATTCATATACGCAGGTAGTATTTCAGAGCAGGGGCTTTTAGGCACGTGCCGCTTGGGCGATGCTTGCTTTGGCGTCTGCGCGTTTGCCGGCGAGTTCGCAAAAAATCGCGCCGCCGATGATAAGCGCGGCGCCCATCAGGCGGACCGGTGTTATGGTTTCGCCCAAAAGGACGGCCGAGAACACGACCGCCGAAAGCGGCTCGAGGTAGCCGACGACGGCGACGGTCTGGACGGGCAGTTTGGCGACGGCGCTAAAGTAGAGCAGGCAGCCGATGCCGGTGTTGACGACGCCGAGCATGACGACGGCGCGCCAATCAATACTGGCGGCGACGCCGGCGGACAGGAATGAGGGGGCGCCCTGCGTGAGGAGCGTAAGGACCAGCGCGGTCAAAAAGGCGGCGCTCACCTGGAGCGCGGAGTTCTCGAGGCCCTCGATGTGCGGCGCACCCTTGCTGGCGATGACCATCAATGCATAGCAGAAGGCCGAGGCGATGCCGCACACGATGCCTGCGATGGGCATATTGCCGCCGAGGCCTTGGGCCGCGATGAGGAAGGCGCCGCAGGCGACAGCTATGAAGCCGGCGATTTTGCCACCGGTCAATTTTTCGCCAAAGATGAGCGGGGAGAGCGCCATAACGATGATGGGGCCGCAGTAGTACAGCAGCGAGGATATGCCGACGCCGAGCGTCTGGTAGGCGCGGAACAGAAAAATCCAGCTGGCGCCCAGCGCGGCTCCCGAGAGGAGAAGGGCTGCGGCTTCGCGGGGGCGAGATGGCGCCTGCAACTTATGGCGTTGGGTGATGGCGAGGACGGTGACAAGCGAGAGTGCGCCCAAAAACGTGCGCAGGAGCACGATATCGGAGCTCGGCAGCGCGATGGCAGCGGCGATGATGCCGTTTGAGCCAAACAATAGCAATGCTGCTAGGTACGTAAACAGTCCGTTGTTCATGCGCTGACATCCCCTCTATATCCGAGCATGTTCACTATGGGTGAACTGGCTTTAGAAGAAAAGCGAATATAATGCATGGCAAACATGACAAAAACTCATGCAAAGGTGGAGGCGTGCCGTGGAGACCAATATCCTAAAGATGCAAGTGCTGCTCGAGACGGTGCGTGCCGGCAGCTTTACGCGTGCTGCAGAGCGGCTGAGCTATTCGCAGTCGGGCGTGAGCCGCATGGTGGGCGACCTTGAGGCAGACTGGGGTTTTAAGGTGCTTGATCGCAGCCGCGAGGGCGTGGTGCTTTCTGCCGACGGGCGGCAGGTCATGCCGGCGGTCGAGGCGTTATGCGAAGAGTTTGGCCGCCTGCAGCGACGCGTGGACGAGATGCGGGGGCTCATGCGTGGCAAGATCTGTATCGGTACGTTTTCGAGTGTGGCGACCCATGTACTGCCGCCGGTGATCGCGCGGTTTCGCGCCGATCACCCGGACGTCGATTATGAGTTGCTGATGGGCGATTACTCCGAGATTGAGCAATGGGTGGCGGAAGGCCGCTGCGACCTGGGCTTTATTCCGCGCGAGCCACGCGGCGCCGGCATGGCGTCGCGGCCGTTGGTACAAGACGAGCTGATGGCCGTGGTGCCAGCGGGCTCCTCGCTTGCCACCGCGGAGGTCGTTTCCCTTGCCGATTTGGCCAACGAGCAGTTTATTCTGCTGGAACGCGGTAGCGACGACGAGATTACGCCGCTGTTCCGTCGGGCGGGGCTGACGGTGCGCTCCAAGCTGTCGACCTGGGATGACTATGCGATTATGGCCATGGTCGAGGACGGCCTGGGCGTGAGCATTCTTCCCGCGCTCATCTTGCGCCGCTGCCAGTTCGATGTTGTCGTGCGCCCGCTCGAGGGACATCCTCATCGGCAGATCAACGCCATATACCGCACCGCCGACGTTTCGCTCGCGGCGGCTCGTTTCCTCGAATATCTCTAAACGCGTGCATGTCATTGTCCGCTTTGGGCAAATCTCGGAGTTCGGTTCGTTTTCTTATGAAATTGAACTTTCGAATGAGGTGCCGCGTTATACTGCTGCCTAAATTGAACCTTGGTTCAATTCGTGTTCTATAAATTGAACTTTGCCAGCAAGGAGGTTCCTGTGGCCCAAGAGACGTTTAGCGATCGCCTGCGACAGACCATGTCCGATCGCGACGTTCGCCAGTCGGACGTAATCCGCGCATCGGAGATGCTCGGCAAAAAACTCGGCAAGAGTCAGATGAGCCAATATGTGAGTGGCAAGACGATTCCGCGGCGCGATGTGGCAGAGCTGCTCGCCCGTATTTTGGAGGTCGATGTTTCCTGGCTGCTCGCCGGTGACGCCGATCAAGGCGAGGCATCATCGCCCCGTAACGTTTCCAAGCCCGAACCCCATCCCTCAGCTCAAATTCCAAGGAGCACCGCCATGCGTACTTTTTCTAAATCCACCAAGCTTGATAACGTCCTGTATGACGTGCGCGGTCCCGTCGTCGACGAGGCTGCCCGCATGGAGGACGAGGGCGAGCGCATCCTCAAGCTCAATATCGGCAATCCGGCGCCCTTCGGTTTCCGCACGCCCGACGAGGTTATCAAGGACATGCGCCAGCAGCTGCCCGACTGTGAAGGCTATTCCAACTCGCGCGGCCTGTTCTCTGCGCGCAAGGCGATCATGCAGTATTCGCAGATCAAAGGCCTGCCCAATGTTCAGATGGAGCACATCTACACGGGCAACGGCGTGTCCGAACTCATTCAGCTTTCGATGAACGCGCTGCTCGACAATGGCGACGAGATTCTGATCCCCAGCCCCGACTATCCGCTCTGGACGGCGTGCGCGACCCTTGCCGGCGGTCATCCCGTGCACTATCTGTGCGATGAGCAGGCGGATTGGTATCCCGACCTGGAGGATATGGAGTCCAAGATCACGAGCGCGACCAAGGCCCTCGTCATCATCAACCCCAACAACCCCACGGGCTCGGTCTACCCGCGCGAGGTGCTCGAGGGCATCGTCGAGGTTGCGCGCAGGCACCAGCTCATGATCTTTGCCGACGAGATCTACGACCGCCTGTGCATGGACGGCTACGAGCACGTCTCCATTGCCTCGCTCGCTCCCGATCTGCCCTGCGTCACCTTTAGCGGCCTTTCCAAGTCGCACATGATCGCGGGCTATCGTATTGGCTGGATGGTGCTTTCGGGCAACCAGCGCTGCATGAGCGACTTCATCATGGGTATCAACATGCTCTCTAACATGCGCCTGTGCTCCAACGTGCCGGCTCAGTCGATCGTTCAGACGGCACTCGGTGGCCATCAGTCCGTCAACGACTACATCCGTCCTGGCGGCCGTGTCTACGAGCAGCGCAACTTTGTGTATGAGGCGCTTAACAAGATCGATGGCATCTCGGTGGTCAAGCCGCGTGCGGCGTTCTACATCTTCCCCAAGATGGATGTTAAGAAGTTCAACATCACCGATGACGAGCAGTTTGCCCTCGACCTGCTGCACGAGAAGAAGATTCTGATCACGCGCGGCGGCGGTTTTAACTGGGGCGAGCCCGACCACTTCCGCATCGTGTATCTGCCGCGCATGGAAGTGCTCAAAGAGTCGCTCGAAGACCTCGCCGACTTCTTCGATCATTACCGCCAGAGCTAGTGGGATAGAAGCTCCGCACTATGAAAAGCTCCCTGCAGTTGTTTTGCTGCAGGGAGCTTTCTTGAATCGGTGGAACTAGATCACTATCCCGTTGCAGTGGTCGATTTCGTGCTGGATGATTTCGGCGGTGTAGCCCGAGAAGTTCTTGATGCGGTGGACGAAGTTCTCGTCCAAATACTCAACCTTAATGCGGCGATAGCGGGTACAGGGACGCTCGCCGATCAGCGAGAGGCATCCTTCGCTCGTCTGATAGGCATTGACGTGCTCAAGAATTTGAGGGTTGTACATGAGCAGCGCCCTGTTGCCGTCCTTTACGCAGATGATGCGTTTGCGCACGCCGATCATGTTGGCGGCGAGCCCCACGCACTCGTGCTCATGCTCGTGGAGCGTATCTAGGAGGTCTTGCCCGGTCACGGCGTCGTCGGGCCCTGCGTCTTCGGAAGGCAGGCGCAAAAAGAACTCGGATTTCATGATGGGCTTAATCTGTCTCTTATACACATCTCCGAGCCCACGAGACGTAGAGGAATCTCG
>USEK01000108.1 GCA_900553705.1 uncultured Collinsella sp. | reverse complement strand
TCTACACTCGACTAGTCGTCGGCAGCGTCAGATGTGTATAAGAGACAGAGATAAGTCCCTCCCTGTTTCCCGCGAGAGATAAGTTTGTGCAAGGGCTTGACGCCCATGCGATGTCGGCTTGAGGTATTAGGTCGGGGTCGAGTGTGTGGACATCCTGCTCGACTAGATGTTCATCGCCCCAACACTGGCTGTACATGGCGCATTTAGTATGGTCTATGTCATTTGCCCAGATTGTTTTGATTCCGGCTTTTGCCATGCCGGCACGAGCCAAGCCAATGCCTGAAAAAAACTCAAGCGCGGTTAGTTGTGGCGAGAACTGCAGAATGTTGTGCATGTACTGGCTTTCAGATAGTTGTTATTTGGCATCTTATGGTACTTGTTTGTGAGGACATTCGCTTACATACGGATGAGATTCCCTCGATACCGTGCCATCATTGACATTTTATTCAGAATGCGAATAGCAGGTGGTGTGGGCGGCGCGGAAACGGCAGTGCTCGCGCATACGGCAGATATTGCAGGTGGGGCGGCTCTGTGCGTCGTGGACCTCACCGTCAAACAGGCCGATCACCGCGGTCACACTCTTGGTGGGCATGAGCAGGCTGGTCGGCGTGACGGTAAGCCCGATGAGCCGCGTGGCGTTGAGCGCAGCTACGATCGAGCGCTGGGCCGTAAGCGGGCAGTCGCCGTAGCCGGGGCTAAAGCGCCAGTTACCGGCGAGTCCGTGTGCGGCGGCCGCAGCCTTGACCTGCTGGTCCATCTGCTCAACGGCGGCTTCTACATAGGCAGAGCATGCGGCGTCGAGCACGGCTCCCTCCAAGGGCTGCTGGGCTCCCGTGGTGCGCAGACGGCGCTCAGCATCCATGCCGAGAGTGCATGCCATGAGCGCGGCAAAGCGGGCGTCTTTGAGATGTCGATAGATGTCGCGACCGCGCAGCTCAACGTTGGTGCCAACCAGACGGATGCAAGGCTCTCCCTGCTCGTCCACGCCCGTGGCATCGACGGTAAACACGCGCCGCACGCCGCGGGGCTCAATGTCCAGCTCAAGGCGCTCGACCACAAGCTCAATACGTCGTGACAGCTCGGGCTCAATCTGCTGGCCGCCGTAACCCAGATACCGCAGCATCTCGGCACGGTCGACACGGGGATGGTACGCAGCATCGACACGGTAAAGCGCCGGCGACGCAAGGTCGGCCGGCACTTCGACAGCGGTTGTATCGATGTGCGGTTTTTCCATTACCCCAGGCGCTCCATAATGGTCGCGGCGATCGCAGGACGATTCATAGTGTACAGGTGCAGACCGGCGGCGCCGTGCTCCTTGAGGTCGCAAAGCTGACGGGCGGCATAATCTACACCGGCTGCCTGCAGGCTCTCGGGGTCGTTCTCGTACTTGGCGAGAATCTTGATGACGGGGGAGGGCAGCGACGCACCGCACATAAAGACCATGCGGCTGATTTGCGACTTGCCCATAAACGGCATGATGCCCGCGGTAATCGGCACGGTGATGCCCGCCTTGTCCGCAAGCTCGCGAAAACGGTAGAAGCACTCGTTATCAAAGAAGAGCTGCGTCACAAAGAAGCTCGCGCCAGCGTCCTGTTTTTGCTTGAGGTGTTCGACCGAGAGGTTGAGATCCTCACAGGCAATGTGGCCCTCGGGGTAGGCTGCGGCGCCCACGCAAAAGCCGGCGTCGACGAGCTCGGGGATGAGGTCGCGGGCGTAGGCGTAGTCGGAGGCGGGCTTGTCGTCCTCGGTCGCGCCAGCGGGCAGATCACCGCGCAGGGCCAGGATGTTTTCTACGCCGGCGGAGCGGTATTCGTCGATCTTGGCGGCGATATCGGCGTGCGAGCGGCCCACGCAGGTAAGGTGTGCCACCGAGGGTGTATCGAATTCGCTCGTAATCATATGCGCGATGGGGGCGGTGGTGGCGCCGTTGCCCGAGCCGCCAGCCGAGCAGGTGACCGAGACAAAGCTCGGCGAAAGCTTGCACAGATTGCCTGCCACTTCGCGAGCCGTGTCGAGGGTAAGCTCGCCCTTGGGCGGGAACATCTCAAACGAAACGGGTGCGGTGCCCTGGGATGCTGCCTGCTTAAAAACCTCGTCGACGCGCATATCGTGCTCCTCTAGATACGTAATAGTGTGATGTGTTGTAAGGATTCTACAGCACCACTGTGTCACGGTGGAGTTTCACTCGTTATTCGGGGATACCAATCAAAGATGCCTTGCTATCGGCTTTCTCTATAACAGAGCGGCTAATCTAGGCACGGACTATAAAGACTGGTATCTGATGCAAAATACCAGTTAATAGAGCTCCATCCCAAATTGACTACCCTTAAACCATGGGGAGAGGTCTGCAATTTATGCAGTTGATTGGCTGTTGAGGGTGGCAACGCCGCCTCGATAGGGTAACCTCATTGATTGGTTTCGCGACAGCAACATAACGGTAATGTCGCGGAAACACGGCGAGTCTAAGCTATGACTCGTTCGTTAGTAATCAACACCGCTTCTCACGCGGTGCCGATACGAAGGGAGTTCCGTATGGCCGAACTTACTGACCGCTTCGGGACCATGGTGTTCTCTGAGGAAGTCATGAAGGACTACCTCCCCAAGGACATTTGGAAGCGCCTTGCTGCAACCCTCGAGGGCGGTGAGCCGCTCGACCTGGATGTGGCCAACGCCGTTGCCCACGCCATGAAGGTCTGGGCCATCTCCAAGGGCGCGACGCACTACGCGCACTGGTTCCAGCCGCTTTCGGGCATTACTTCCGAGAAGCACGACAGCTTCCTGGAGCCCAACCACGACGGCACCGCCATTACCAAGTTTACGGGCAAGAACCTCATCCAGGGCGAGCCCGATGCCTCGAGCTTCCCCAACGGCGGCCTGCGTGCTACCTTCGAGGCCCGTGGCTACACCGCTTGGGACCCCACTAGCCCCGCCTTTATCAAGGACGATGTCCTGTGCATCCCCACGGCTTTCTGCTCCTACACGGGCGAGGCCCTGGACAAGAAGACCCCGCTGCTGCGCTCCATGACCGCGCTCTCGCGTGAGTCCAAGCGCGTTTTGGCGCTGTTTGGCAAGACCCCCAAGAAGGTCGTTCCTTCCGTGGGCGACGAGCAGGAGTACTTCCTGATCAAGAAGGACGCCTACCGCAAGCGCAAGGACCTGGTCATTACCGGCCGCACCCTCTTTGGTGCTGCTCCATGCAAGGGTCAGGAGCTCGAGGAGCACTACTTTGGCGCTATCCGCCCCACCGTCTCGGCCTACATGAAGGACCTGGACGATGAACTGTGGGCGCTCGGCATTCCCGCCAAGACCAAGCACAACGAGGTTGCTCCCTGCCAGCATGAGCTTGCTCCCGTCTATGGCGAAGTCAACGAGGCCATCGACCAGAATCTGGTCATGATGGAGAAGATGAAGCTCATCGCCTCCCGCCACGACTTGGTCTGCCTGCTGCACGAGAAGCCCTTCGAGGGCATCAACGGTTCGGGCAAGCACAACAACTGGTCGCTTGGCACCGAGTCCGAGAACCTGCTCGATCCGGGCGACACCCCGCTCGACAACCTGCAGTTCATCGTCTTCCTCACCGCGGTGATCGAGGCCGTCGATAACTATCAGGAGCTCCTGCGTGCCTCCGTTGCCTCGGCCGGCAACGACCATCGTCTGGGCGCCAACGAGGCTCCTCCGGCGATTATGTCCATCTTCCTGGGCGACCAGCTTACCGAGGTCGTCGAGAAGATCATCGATGGCAAGGCTTCCGTTCATGCCACGCGCGGCGTGCTCGACCTGGGCGCCGATACCCTGCCCAAGCTGATGCAGGACAACACCGACCGCAACCGCACCTCCCCGTTCGCCTTCACCGGCAACAAGTTCGAGTTCCGTGCCTGCGGCTCCGAGCAGAACGTCTCCGACTCCAACCTGGTGCTCGATGCCGCCGTGGCCAAGTCGCTCAAGTCCTTCGCCGACGCGCTTGAGGGTACGCCCGAGGATGAGTTCCAGGACGCCGCGCTCGAGTACTGCAAGAAGGTCCTGACCGACCACCAGCGCATCCTGTTCTCCGGTGACGGCTACTCCGATGAGTGGCCCGTCGAGGCCAAGAAGCGCGGCCTTGCCAACAACAAGACCACGGCCGACGCCCTGCCCGCCTTTGTTTCCGATAAGGCCATTGCGCTCTTTGAGGAGACGGGTGTCCTGACCAAGGCCGAGGCCCAGTGCCGCTACGATTGCAAGCTCGAGAAGTACAACAAGCTCATGAACATCGAGGCCACCACGATGGTTCGCGAGGCGCGTCGTACCTATCGTCCGGTCATTACCGCCTATGCCACCAAGGTTGCTAAGGGCCTTGAGACTATTCGTGCCGCCGGTGCTGAGGCCGCCATGCAGTGCGAGCAGAACACGCTCAACAAGCTCTGCAACGGCATCACCACCATCAACGACTCCATCAAGGCGCTTGACGCCGTGCATCAGAAGGCTGAGGCCCTCGATGGCCAGGAGCAGGCCAATGTGTATGCACACGAGGTCGTTCCCGCTATGGATACGCTGCGCGCCGCCGTGGATGCCATGGAGGAGATCGTGGCCGCCGACTACTGGCCGGTTCCGACCTACGATGACATCCTGTTCTACGTGTAGGACGTAGCTGACATATCGTCACGGTATTGAGCCGGGGTCCGCATCGCGCGGGCCCCGGCTATTTGTTTGCGAAGGACGCTTTGGATCCCGCTTTGCAACTGATTCGCCCACGCAATAAGGGGTCGTGGGCAAAAAACGTCAAATATGAGTACTGTCACAAGTCCTGTAACATTATTTATTTGCAAAATATGTAGTGTTACGCAACATATGTCCAAGTACTTAGCCGATAAACGTCTGCAATTATTCCGCCGTAGGACGCCCGACGGCTAAATCGCCTTCTGAAGGCATGAAATCGCTGTAACTAAAATGGTAACAGTACTCATATTTGCCATTTTTTGACCACAGGCCTTGCGATGATGCCGGGATTCGCACCCTGTCGGGTTCGAATCCCGGCATATCGGTAGCAAAAAGCCCGCTACCGCGAGGGTAACGGGCTCTTCAATTCAAATGGTGCCCCCAGCGGGATTCGAACCCGCGATATCCACCTTGAAAGGGTGGCGTCCTTGGCCGCTAGACGATGGGGACAGCGGGAAAGAGTATAGCAGACTTTTTTAGCCGTTCACATATCGTTGGCAAACTGAAAAACCACCACAAAGGTGCCTGTCCCCTTTGTGGTGGTGAGGTGCTAGGGGAGGAGCTTCATGGCGGCGTCGTGGGCG
>USEK01000107.1 GCA_900553705.1 uncultured Collinsella sp. | reverse complement strand
CGAGATTCCTCTACGTCTCGTGGGCTCGGAGATGTGTATAAGAGACAGGGTCTGGAACGCCCACATGCCAACGATGCCCACACACGAAAGACGCAAAAACAGCGACTCGCACTTAAAGGCGACGCGAATCGTCGAGAAGATGAGCAGTACGTACAAGCACAGCAGCAAAAAGGAGCCGCAGAAGCCAAAGGTCTCGGACAAAAAGGCGAAGACGAAGTCGGTGTGGAACTCAGGCAGAAAGCCGCCGGCCGACTGCGTCGCATGCCCCAGGCCCTTACCAAAGAAACCGCCCGAGCCGACCGCGATCAACGACTGCTGCAGATTGTACGCATCGTCCGAATCGGCATTATCGGGGTCGATAAAGACCGTCAGACGGTTCATCTGATACTGCTTGATGAGCACATCATGGCCGAGCAACGAATCAAAGACCGAATCGAGCGCCAGGACGAGGGCCACCAGGCCCACAAGCAGGGCCAGGGTCGACAGCACCCATTCGCGGCGTGCACCGCTCATACAGATGACGATAGCGCCCGAAACCAGCACGACCAGGCCCGATCCCAGGTCGCCCATGGCAACGACGGCCAAAAACGGAATGGACAGCATGCCGCAGAGCTTGACGTAGTCGCGAACGGTATCGATGCGACCGTTATACTGCGAGCCAAGCGTAGCAATAAAGAAGATGGTGATGAGCTTGGCAAGCTCAACCGGCTGGAATGTCAAGCCGATACCGGGAATCTTGATCCAGCCCGTCATGCCCAGACCGCCCGTATAGGACAGACCCGGAATCTTGGGCGAGAGGATCACGATCAGGTCGATGACGAGCAACGCCGTCGAGAAATTGGAAATACCGCGCAGGTCGGAGCGCCAGACCAGCACCGCCAGCACTGCTCCGATGCCAATTCCCAGCAGATGGCGTGAGAACGAAGCATCGGCCTTAAACTGCGAAGCCGACCAGATAATGATGGCACCGTAGGCGACGAGCGCCACAGTAGCCACGAGCACACCGATATGCACCTTTTGGCGAAACGTGCCGCGCGAGGCCGAAAGTTGCTTGTTGACGCGGTCCAGGCTGCTGCGAGAGCCGGTCTTGGTTGAACGGAACAGATCCGCCGGAGAAAAATCCATCGCAACCTCCTATCGAACCGAAGAATCGCCCGAGGCCGAAGAGGTATCGGGCTCGCCATAAATCACGCCGAGCACGTCGCGCACGACATGCATCGCGGTATCTGAGCCGCCGCCGCCCTGCTCCAGGACAGTAGCGATGACATACTTGGGGTCATCGGCCGGTGCATAGGCGCAGAACCACGCGTATTCGTCCTCGCCGCTTTTCTCGCCCGTGCCCGACTTGCCGTATACCTGCGGCGTCAGGGTGCCAAAGTGCGCCGCCAGGGACGTCGATGCCGTGTAAATCACGTCGTGCATGCCGTTGCGAACAAGAGCCAAATCCGAATCGCTGTTGATCTTGGCCACCAAGCGCTTCTTCTTGCCCTTGCCGTTGTACTTATAGGCATCGCCGTCGCCATCGCGCGACACGGCAGACAAAAACACGTGAGGCACGTACTGTTTGCCGCCGTTGGCAAGACCCATATAGGCACACGCCATCTGCAGGGGCGTCACCAGAATGTCACCCTGACCGATGGCAATGTTGGTCATATCGCCGGCATTCCACTTGCGGTCCTCGGCAGAGGCGTCGGTGAAGTACGACTCTTTCCACTCGGCATCGGGAATACGGCCCGCGCCCTCACTCGGCAGATCGATACCGCAGGTCTTGCCTAGACCCCAGCGACGAAAGACCTCCTGCAGGCCCTCGGGATGTTGCTCGTCATAAAAGAACGCCTTGCCCATGTCGTAGAAGACGGGGTCGCACGAGTTGGCGATACCCGACTGCAGCGTCATGGTGCCGTGGCCGGAATGCAGCCAGCAGTACTTGCCCCACGACTTGCCCAGACCCGTCCAATAACCCGTGCAGTTGGTCGTCTGCCCCGACGTGTAGGTTCCAAACTCAAGACCGGCCAGCGCCGAGAGCGGCTTGATGGTCGAGGCCGACATGTACTGTCCGCTAATAGCGCGGTTGAGCAGCGGGTGCGAACCCTTGTCATCATTGAGCTCGGTCCACACGTCATTTGAGACACCGCCGATAAAGACGGACGGATCGAACTTGGGCTCGCTCGCCATGCCCAGGATCTCGCCATTGTTGGGATCGAGACACACTACGGCGCCGTTGCCGGCATTGCTGTAGCCAGTGGTCTTGGCAAGCTCGATAGCGCTCGCCAGCGCCGTCTCGCAGGCCTGCTGGATCTTAAGGTCGAGCGTGAGCTTAATGTCGGAGCCGGCCTTCGCGGGCACGGCGCCGGCCTGACCGGTCACATTGCCCGAGGCATCGACCTTGACGGTCTGCTCGCCACGAATACCCTGCAGCAGGTTTTCGTAGTAGCTCTCAACGCCCGCCTGGCCCACGATATCGCCCGACTGGTACGTAATCTTGCCAGCAGAAGCATCATCATCGCCAGAGGTTTTCTTATTCTGGGCCTCGAGCTGCTCGGAGGTAATGGTGCCGGTATAGCCCAAGATATGACATGCCGTCTCGCCATATGGATACTGGCGCTCGGTACGCTCGGCAATCTTGACGCCCGGGAACTCGCCGGCATGCTCCTGAATATAGGCAACCGTGGAGCGACGGACGTCCGTCGCGATGGTATGCAGGCTCTGTGCGCCCTCTGTATTATCCTGAATATTGCGAAGGACCGCCACGTAAGGCATTCCAAGCACGTTGGCAAGATGGCGAACCAGAACCTCATCCTCGGCAAGGTCGCGGTAGGCCACGACAGCAAGTGAGGGACGGTTCTGGACAAGCGCCACGCCATTGCGGTCGAGGATGCGGCCGCGCACAGCGGGTGTGGTAACGGTGCGAGTCTGATTGCTATTAGCCTGCTTCTCGTAATAGTCCGACGAGACCATCTGCATGCCCCACAGCTTGACGGCAAGTGCCGCAAACATCGCGCCCACACCCGTGGTGAGGATGGAAAAGCGGCCCTTAAAGGCGGTCGCCGCGGTATTGCCCTCGCCCTCGGTGGCGCGCGGGGCCGTTCCATGCTGCGTATCGTAGGTAAAACGGGAATCGCCGCGACGCATGATGACCAGCGCGACCACGATGGCCACAACCAGCACGATACCGGCGATAATAACCGTCAACTGGGAAGACATCTACGGGCCTCCCCTATTTGAGCTTGCGGGTCTTGGGCTTAAAGCGCATACCCGCCTGGCGTCCGCCACGTGCGGAGAATCCATAGCCGGACTGCGGCACGACGCCGGACATCAAAAACGGAATGGCAACCAGACCCGTCAGGATCGAGGACGGCAGCGCATGGCCGAAGATCGCCACGACAAAGCTCGTCTCCAAACCCATAAACAGCAAGATGATGCTGTAGATCACATTAATGACGAGCGCAAAGGCGCCCACAGTGACGCCGCGCGCACTCGGGGTACCGCCCGTCTGACCGACGGCGCTGCGCACCAGGGCAAAAGAACCCACGGTCAGCAGGAGCGACATAACGCCCACCGGCACGGCAGCGGACAGGTCATAGAACAAGCCGCTGCAAAAACCGCACACGACGGCACGGGTCGGGTCGCCCGAGAACACGCTTAGGCACACCAGGATAATCATGAAGTTGACGCGACCGCCCGCAATGGAGATCTGCGGTGCCAGGCCTGCCTGCAGCAGCACGCACACAATGGCAGCGATCACAAACGTGCGGGAGCTCATCCCCTGCTCGTGTAGATCCATGGACATGCCCCCTATTCGCTCGAGCCGGAATCGGTCGTCTCGGACGTGTCGGAACTGTCATCCGAGCTCTCGTCCTTCATCTTGGTTGCAGCATCGCGCGACGTTCCCTGCGGCGTGCTGTTGGCCGTGCTCACGTCCTCATCCGAGGCCGACTGTTCGTCGGTCAGCGAGGTGATGACCAGCACTTCCTCGTTATTCTCGGCCGTGGTCTGAGCGCGCACCACAATGGTGTAGTACACGTCGTTTGCCGATTTCTCAACCGACGAGACGGTGCCAAGCGGAAGGCCCTTGGGGAACACGCCACCGATGCCAGAGGTCACGATGATATCGCCAACCTTAACATCGGAGTCGACGCTCACGTACTCAAGACGCAGCGTGCCGTCAGCCTGACCCTGCAGCATACCCTGGGCGCGCGTGTCCTGCACCATGGCGGACACGCCCGAGTTCTCGTCGCCAATCAGGCGCACGGTAGAGGTCTTGGCCGATACCTCGATAATCTGGCCGATAACACCGGCAGAACTCGTCACGGGCATGTTGATGGTAAGGCCGTCGGCAGAGCCCTTGTCGATGGTAACGGTCGAGGTCCAGGCATCGCCGGAGGCACCAACGATACGAGCTGCGGTAGATTTGAGGTTGTAGGTCGATTGCAGCCCGACCAGGCCCTCCAGGCGCTCGGCAGTCTTTTGAGCCTCAGAAAGCTCGGCGACCTTAGAGGTCAGCTCCTCATTTTGCTTCTTGAGCTCGTCGAGCGTGTCCTGCGACGCCGTTAGGTTAGAGAACACGTTGCCAATCGCATTGAAGGGAGCCGCCACAGCCGAGCCCACAAAGCGCACCGGAGAGGTAATCGTCGTTACGCCCGAACGCACGGCATGAATCGGCCCTGCCTCGCCCTCGCGGATGTAAAACGTGAGCAGCAACACCGAAATCAGGCTGAAAACAATCAACGGGCGCATACCCGTTGATTGTCGCTTGGTATTCAGATTTGTGGAGAAACCCGAAGATCGTGCCAAATGGAATCCACCTTTTGGAAATTAAGCATTGGTCTGGACGAAGCCGCCATCAAACGCATTGGCCTCGAGCACGCGGGCGCAGCCGTTAACGACATTATCGAGCGCCGTGGGGCTGACGTTGACCGAAACACCGGTCTCATCGCGCAGGCGCACGTCGAGACCGCGCAGCAGCGCACCGCCACCGGTCAGCAAAATGCCGTAGTACATAAGGTCCGAGGCAAGATCGGGAGGCGTAGCGTCGAGTGCGTCCTTGACGGCCTTGGCCATCTCGTCGAGCGGCTTGTTGAGCGCGCGACGAATCTCCTCGCTCTCGATGCGCACGGTCTTGGGCAGACCGGTGATCACGTCGCGGCCGTTGACCTCGACGTCAAGCTCGTCCTTGAGCGGCACGGCGGAACCGACCTTGATCTTGATGTCCTCTGCCGTACGCTCGCCGATGGCCAGGTTGTAGGCATCGCGAACGTGCGTGAGGATGGCCTGGTCGAACTCGTCACCGGCAATACGGATGGACTGCGAG
>USEK01000106.1 GCA_900553705.1 uncultured Collinsella sp. | reverse complement strand
ATCTACACTCGACTAGTCGTCGGCAGCGTCAGATGTGTATAAGAGACAGATGAAGCCCATCCTGTATGTGGCTAACGTGGACGAGGATATGCTCAACGACGATCTGGCGCCCATCGATGGCGTCAAGCCGCTGCCGATCTGCGCCAAGATCGAGGCCGAGCTTTCCGAGCTCGATTCCGAGGATGCGGCCGACTACCTGGAGAGCTTGGGCCTGGAGCAGCCTGGCCTGGACGTGCTCGCGCAGGCTGCCTACAAGCTGCTTGGTCTGCAGTCGTTCTTTACGGCTGGCGAGATGGAGGTCAAGGCCTGGACGGTTCGCCAGGGCGCGACTGCCCCGCAGGCCGCCGGCGTCATCCACACCGATTTTGAGCGCGGCTTTATTAAGGCCGAGGTCATTGGCTACGACGACTACATCGAGCTCGATGGCGAGCAGGGCGCCAAGGCGGCTGGCAAGCTGCGCATCGAGGGCAAGGACTATGTCATGGCCGATGGCGACGTCGTGCACTTCCGCTTTAACGTGTAAGGACGACGCGCATGTTTAAATATGGCAAAAAAGCGGGCTACATGGGTATTGCACTGCTCGTACTTGCGGTTCTTCCGCTGGTGGTCGCAGCGTTTGTAATTCCCAACATTGGTTCCGAGGTGGCAACGAAGTTTAACGCAGCCGGCGAGGTGACGCGCTGGGGCAAGAGCTACGAGCTGCTGGCACTGCCGGTGCTCAACCTGCTGCTGAGCGTGGCGACGTACTTTACGGCAGGACGCCAAGCTAAAAACAATGATGACTCCGCCGCCATGGCGCGCATCGTGTGCGAGCGCTACCTGCGCAACGGCTGCATCACGGGCGTGTTCCTCAATGTGATCAACGTTTACTTTATGTACTCGGCGATTACCGGAACGGGCTTTGGTTTTGGTTTCTAGCTTGTCCTTTTAGGCAACGAGCCTGCAAGCATATTCGATGGCTGCTGCGAGGCCGCCGCTCGATCGTGGTTTAAAGACCATGTCGGCGGCGGCCTCGTTTTCGTATCCGGCTCCGCGAAGGGCGAGCGCGATACCAGCTTCTAAGAGAAGGGGCAGGCCGCGTTGGCTGGTTGCGATTACGGCAGCCTGATTGAGCGAGCAACTGTGCGCTTGGCATTGGATGGCAAGTTCGCCTTGCGCCGGGCAAGGGACCAGAACGGCGGCGACGCGACTTGATAGCAATGCAAATGCTGTGCGCTCATCGGGCGAAAGACATTCTGCTTCAACGACGACGAGCTTGGGCGGTGCGCTGTTTGTGTGAAGCGTGGCTCGGTACGTGCGGACCGAAGAACCCGACATAGAAAACTCCTGTGTATTCGGCAAAACGTAAACTATAGTTTACGTTTATGTTCGGCTCCATTTCAAACTCGTCTGCATGGACGAACGTGCTAAACAGATTCTTGGCGGGCGGGTCGAAGAGACACGCAGGGACCTTGGTATCTCCAAGGTTGATTTTTGTGTGGCGACAGGAATCAGCCGACCCTACCTCGACCGAATCGAAGATGGGACGGCAAATTTCACGCTCAAGGTTCTATTTAAGATCGCGCCCGCCCTTGGCATGACGGTGTCAGAGCTTCTCGAGGGTATCGAATAGGGCGTTCCCCCGCTGTATTTGACGCTCTTTGGGCGGGTCCCCCTGGTTGCGATGTGCAAAATCGCGAGTATTCAGCACCTGTTCAGCCGTAGATGGTAGCCCGAGCGGCTGGCGTTGCCTTTTTAACAGTAGTTAATCCACGCGCTAAATAAAAATGAGGAATAAAAATTTACTAGACGGCCCGTTCGTCCGAAAAGTTTGTCTAACAATCAGCCGATTCTGCGCCTCCGGCGGAGAAATTGCAGAATACTCCGATTTTTGCACGGCCCAAGGGGGACCACCTGTCGTTTGAGGCTGCGATAAGTGGAACTGCCTTGGGGATTACGCCATCGGGATGCGGTCGTGGTTGACTTGGCTGTAGAACAGGCGCTGGATCTCGGCGGCATCGCGTGACTGGCCGAGTGCCCACATGGTTTTGGCCACGAGCGTCTCGGTTGTCATATCGTCGCCGCGCAGAATGCCCGGATGATCGGCGTAAGCACGGCCGACCTCATAAACGCCCAGATCGAGGCCCTCTTCGGGGACCTGCGTGGTCATAACGACGGTGCGGCCCGAATCGACCCAGCGGAAAATTGCCTCTTGGAACGACTCGCCCGACTCACCAAACTCGGGGATACCGCCAATGCCAAAGGTCTCCAGAATCACGGCGTCGTAGCTATCGGCAAGGGCGTCGAGGATGCCCGGGTTTACGCCGGGCGTAAGCTTGAGTACAAATACGCGCGGGTCGATGCTGTCGTAGAAACGAACCGGGTTCTCGTTCTGGTGAGTGCCATGGAGTCCGTTGCGAACGATGCGGTCGTTGCGGATATAGGCAATGGGCGGATAGTTGACGCTAATGAACGCGTTAAAGCTCATGGTGCGCTGCTTGCGGGCGCGCGTGCCGGCAATGGCGACGCCGCCAAACACAATCGAGACATCGTGCGAGTGCTCGTCGAGCGCATAGAGCAGGCTCTGGTACAGGTTGAGCTTGGCGTCGGTAAAGGGATTGCCCATGGGCTTTTGCGAGCCGGTGAGCACGATGGGCTTGGGGCTGTCCTGAATCAGGTAGGAAAGCGCTGCCGCGGTGTAGCTCATGGTGTCGGTGCCGTGCAGAATCACGAAGCCGTCGTGGTCGGCATAACCCTCGACGATGACGTCGCGGATACGCATCCAGTCACTGGGGCGCATATTGGTGCTGTCGATGTTCATGGGCTGCACGACGTCGAGCTCGCAAAGGCCCGAGATCTCGGGGACACTCTGGGCGAGCTCCTCACCGGTCAGGGCGGGGGAGAGGCCGTTGCCGTCCTCGGTCGATGCGATGGTGCCGCCCGTGGCGATGAGAAGGATGCGCTTCATGCTGGTATTCCTATCGTATTTGCCGCCGCAGAGGCGGAGTCGTTCGGCAGTATTGTGGCACAGGGCGTCCAATGTTCAAACGTATTACATCATCTGCAACGTTTGGTAACACTTCAATTGCCGTCAAATAGGGGCCCAGGTCGTGCGTTTGCCGTGCGCTGATGGCTGCGAGGGACGAGAAACCCCATATAACGTGTACACTATGGAGGTTATTTTCATTCATTCGCGCGGGTGGGCACCGGCTCCCCGCCAACAAGAGGGGGAAACCATGGATCAAAATGCTTCCGCAAAGGTCCTCGTACTCGACTTTGGTGCGCAGTACGGTCAGCTCATTGCCCGTCGCGTCCGCGACCTCAACGTGTATTCCGAGATTGTCCCCTGCGACATCTCGGCCGATGAGATTCGCGAGATGAACGCCTCTGCGCTCATCCTTTCCGGCGGTCCGGCTTCCGTGTACGCCGAGGACGCTCCGTCCATCGACCCCGCCATCTTTGACCTGGGCCTTCCCGTCCTGGGCTTCTGCTACGGCCATCAGATCACGGCCGTGACGCTCGGCGGCAAGGTCGGTCACTCCGAGGTGGGCGAGTACGGCCGTGCCACTATTACGCGTACTGCCGGCGCCAAGCTCTTTAACTCCACGCCCATGGAGCAAACCGTGTGGATGAGCCACCGCGACGCCGTGTCCGAGGTGCCCGAGGGCTTTACCGTTACCGCCAGCACCGACGTGTGCCCGGTTGCCGCCATGGAGTGCCCCGAGCGCAAGATCTTCACCACGCAGTTCCACCCCGAGGTCAAGCACTCCGAGTATGGTCAGCAGCTGCTGAGCAACTTCCTGTTTGAGATCTGCGGCCTGGAGCCCAACTGGAGCATGGACAACCTGGCCGAGACCATGACGGCCGAGTTCCGCGAGAAGGTCGGCGACGACCGCGTGATTCTGGCCCTGTCCGGTGGCGTCGACTCCTCCGTCGTGGCTGCCCTGGGCGCCCGCGCCGTGGGCAAGCAGATGACCTGCGTGTTCATCAACCACGGTCTGCTGCGCAAAGGCGAGCCCGAGCAGGTGGAGGAGGTCTTCACCAAGCAGTTTGACGTCGACTTTATCCACGTCCACGCCGAGGACCGTTATGCCGAGCTTCTGGCCGGCGTGACCGAGCCCGAGGAGAAGCGCCGCATCATCGGTACGCAGTTCTGGAAAGAGTTCTTCGCCGTGGCGCAGCAGCTCGAGACCGATGGTAAGCCGGTCAAGTACCTGGCTCAGGGCACCATCTACCCCGACATCATCGAGTCCGGCGCTCGCAAGACGGGTGGCAAGACGGCCACCATCAAGAGCCACCACAACTTGATCCCGTTCCCCGAGGGCGTGCACTTCGACCTCATCGAGCCGCTCGACCACTTCTTTAAGGACGAAGTCCGCGCGCTTGGTCTGGCGCTTGGCCTGCCGGGTCACATCGTGTTCCGTCAGCCCTTCCCGGGCCCGGGTCTGGCCATCCGCATCATCGGTGCAGTCGACAAGGAGAAGCTCGAGATCCTCAAGAATGCCGACGCCATCGTGCGCGAGGAGCTCGACGCCTACAACCAGCGCCTGTTTGAGCAGACCGGCGAGCGCAACTCCGAGCACAGCTGCTGGCAGTACTTTGCGGTCCTGCCCGACATCAAGTCCGTCGGCGTTATGGGCGACGAGCGCACCTATCAGCGCCCCATTATCCTGCGCGCCGTGGAGTCCAGCGACGCCATGACCGCCGACTGGGCCAAGCTACCCTACGACGTCTTGGCCCGCATCTCCGGCCGCATCGTGGCCGAGGTCCCCGGCGCCAACCGCGTGTGCTACGACATCACGTCCAAGCCGCCTGCGACGATTGAGTGGGAGTAGGCCGATAGGGTTCTGACCTGCATTATTGAGTGCCGCACTGTGCCGCTGAGTTTCGTTTCGTACGAGAGTCATGGCAAAGCCACCAGCGATGTTGGTGAGTAAATACGATAACCGAGCCTCCGTTCCCGCGTTGGGACGGAGGTTTTTTCTTTGTCGTTTTACTCCCTTTCACCTGCGATTTCGCAATTTACTCCCCTGTGTTTCAAGACGGCAAGGCACGGTGCGGCATTCGGAGGAACGGGAGTAAGGATTCATCCCAAGTGAGTAGACGCTCGATTATTGTCCCCGAGAGCCAAACGGGGCCGTTTCGGGGCCTGTGAAACCCAAATCGAACTCAATAGGCTTTTCGGCGGTCTTCTCACAGCGTTTTCCCAGGTGGTTAATGGGGAGTAAAGAATCTCGCCGCCTCAATGAAAACGGGAGTAACCAGGGGAAATGCCGCGGCGTACTGCCGCGTGCCGCCATGTAAGCCACCGCGTTATTTACTCCCCATGTACGCCGGAAATGCCTTGGCATGCAATGGGGAGTA
>USEK01000105.1 GCA_900553705.1 uncultured Collinsella sp. | reverse complement strand
ATCTACACTCGACTAGTCGTCGGCAGCGTCAGATGTGTATAAGAGACAGGCCAGACCTCGACGTCGTAGGTCTGACGGGCAGAGAAGCCCAAGTCGCCGGTGCACAGGCTAATCACGCGATACGGAAGGCCCAGCTGCTGCAGCAGGTACTCGGCCTCGGCGGTCATGCTCTCGAGCTCCTCGTCGGACTCCTCCGGCTTAGCGAACTTGACCATCTCGACCTTGTCGAACTCGTGCTGACGGATGATGCCGCGGGTGTCGCGACCGGCGGAACCGGCCTCCTCGCGGAAGCAGGGGGTGAAGGCGGTGTAGCGGCGCGGCAGGGTGTCGGCGTCGAGGACCTCGCCGGCGTGCAGGTTGGTGAGCACGACCTCGGCGGTGGGGATCAGGAAGTTGTCGCCCGAGACGTGGTAGGCGTCGTCCTCGAACTTGGGCAGCTGACCCGTGCCAAACATGGTCTGACGCTTGACGACGATGGGCGGCCACCACTCCTTAAAACCACGGCTGGTGTGCGTATCGAGGAAGAAGTTGATGAGGGCGCGCTCCAGGCGGGCGCCAGCGCCACCGAGAACGGTAAAACGGCTGCCGGAGAGCTTGTTGCCGCGCTCGAAGTCGAGGATGTCCAGATCGGTGCCCAGATCCCAATGCGGCTTAAAGTCGAAGTCGAACTCGCGCGGGGTGCCCCAACGACGGCGCTCAATATTCTCGTCCTCGTCCTTGCCGTACGGCGTGGCCTCACAAGGAATGTTGGGCAGGTGAGCCATGAAGTCGTACTGCTCCTGCTCGAGAGCAGTACGGCGCTCGGCCAGACCGTCAATCTTCTCGTTGACGGCGCGCACGGCCTCCTTGGCGGCCTCGGCCTCGTCCTTCTTGCCCTCCTTCATCAGGGCGCCGATCTTCTTGGACTCGGCATTGCGCGTAGCCTGGAGCTCCTCGACCTCGGTGATGACGGCACGGCGCTCGTCGTCGAGCTCAAAGAACTTCTCGCGATCCCAAGACGTCTGGCGGTTAGCCATGGCGACATCGATGGCATCGGGGTTCTCGCGAACAAACTTGATATCAAGCATTAGATCCTCCGGCGATATACATTCCATTTAGGTTGCAACCTTGTACATGTATGGGCAAGTATATACTTATGAGCGTTTACGACCCAACTCAACTACGCAAGAAGGCACCCAATGGACGCAGTTTTTTCCTTTTTGTTTGGCACCCGCACCGGTTTTGCCATCCTTTTCGCCGGCGGCATCCTGTTATTTGCGATTCTTGCCTTTGTAATGGAGAAGCGTACCCATAAGATGTACGTCGACCGCGGACCCAAGTCCGAGGATGAGGAAGACAGCTTCTGGGACTAACCTGCCAAAAAGGGACAGGTTTATTTTGGTCTGTTTTATCTGGGCAAACGCAAGCGCCCCGCAACTGGAATTGAGCCAGTTGCGGGGCGCTTTTCGCTAAAAGGACAAAACCGCAGAAAATACCTGCCAAAAATAAACCCGTCCTTTTTTTGGTCGGTTTTACTGGAGAGTTGCGTCGATTGCCTTGACCAGGGCGCCGCGCATGCCGGCGTCCTCGAGCGCAACGACGCCCTTGATGGTGGCACCACCGGGCGAGCATACGGCATCCTTCATCGCCGCAGGATGCTGGCCAGTTGCAAGCTGCAGCTTTGCCGTACCTAGCACCATCTGGCTCACAATGCGATAGGCATCGGCACGCGGGATACCGTGCTTGACCGCCGCATCGCCCAGGGCCTCGATTGCCATGGCGACAAATGCCGGAGCGCAACCACCCACCGTGCCGCCCACAAACAGCAGGATCGTATCGAGCTCGACCACCGCACCGAGTTTGCCAAGCAGATCAAGCACCACGGCGCTCTGCTCATCACTAAGCGTGGAAGCCTTCTCGCAAGCGATGACGCCCTCGCCCACCGAAACCGGTGTGTTGGGCACCGTCGAGATATGCGCGACGCCCGGCAGGACCTGCTCCCACTTGGCACTGTCCCAGGTCCAGGCAACCGACAGAACGACCTTTTTGGCAAGAGCATCCTTGAGCGGGGCGAATACCTTCTCGATCATGTACGGTTTGACCGCAGCGACCACGATATCGGATGCGGCGACAACCTCGGCGGCATCGTGGCAGGCGACCATGCCGCGCGCCTCGCAGCGCTCAACCAGTGCGTCGTAGCGACCCGCGCAGGCGCACATGTCGCTCGCAGCTACACCGGCAGCGATCCAGCCATCGGCCATAGCGCTCGCCATATTGCCAAAACCGACAAATCCAATCTTCATATCTCATAGTCCTCTCAGACACGCTCTTCAAAACGAAAGGTATTGTCCCACGCCATTGTTTCGTATTGCCGACCTATTTGTGATACGGCTCGCCACGACTGATCTTGCAGGCACGGTAAATCTGCTCTAGCAGCACCACACGCGCCAGGTTATGCGGCAAGGTAATGCGTCCAAAGCTGAGCATCTCGTCGGCTCGTGCGCGCACGTCATCACTCACGCCGTCCGAACCGCCGATTACAAAGGCAATGTCGCTGCTGCCTCGCAGCATAAGATCGTCGAGCCGCGCCGAGAGCTCCTCACTCGAACGCTCCTTGCCCTCGATAGCTAGCAGGATCACATGCGCCCGAGACGGCAATGCAGCAAGAATTGCCGCCCCCTCCTTGTCGCGTGCGGCATCCACGCCGCCCGCCTTAGCCGGGTCGATATCGGCCACCTCGCGGATATCAACCTTGGCATAGGCACCTAGGCGCTTGGTGTACTCAGCGCACGCGTCCTTCCAAAAGCGCTCCTTGAGCTTACCGACGCAAACGACGGTGTATTTCACGCGCGTCTACTCCTTCGAATCGTTTTGAACTTTGCTGGCTGTCAGCATCTGCTCGAACATCGAGGCCGACTGCGAGAAATCGCTCGGCAGCACGACCGTCGAGGTTTTACCCGTACGAGCGAACTCCGTCATCATCTCGGACCACTGCGTAAACATGAACAGCTGGTTGGCCTCGTCGTTACCGACTCCCGTCTCCTGGATGATCTCGAGCGAATCCTTGATGCCCAGCGCGATGGCCTTGCGCTGGTTGGCGATGCCCTCGCCCGCCTTTTCCATCGCCTCAGCCTCGGCGGTCGCCTCGGTGACGCGCTTGATGCGGTCGGCCTCGGCGAGCTCCTGCGCGGCAGCGCGCTTTCGCTGGGCGGCATTGATGTCGTTCATGGAGTTCTCGACCTCGGTCG
Source organism: uncultured Collinsella sp. (assembly GCA_900553705.1). Taxonomy (GTDB): domain Bacteria; phylum Actinomycetota; class Coriobacteriia; order Coriobacteriales; family Coriobacteriaceae; genus Collinsella. The sequence continues at coordinate 2,154 of USEK01000105.1, read as the reverse complement.
GCAGCGCGATTTTGGTGATGAGTGTCGACACGAGGGTGAAGCCGTAGGCAGCCATCTGCTCGGACACGGTGGCATTAACGTCCTTGGCGATGTCATCCTTCTTGGCAAAGACCTCATCGAGTGTGTAGACGGGAATCGAAGAGCGCAGGGCGTCGGTGATGAAGTCACGCATCTGGTCGACGGGCTCCTGCAGCATGTAGTAGCTCTTGTAGATACCCGAATCTGCCGGGCCGGCGCCCATGTCATAGCTCACGTGGTACTGAGCAGAGACCTCAAGGCCGATGGTCACGTTGTCCTGGGTCTTAACGTCGATGCCAAAACCGTTTTTCATGGTGCGCAGGCTCACCGTGGCGGCCTTGCGGTCGATCACGGGCACCTTTATGTGGAAGCCCGCGTTGACGATGCGGTTAAACTTGCCCAGGCGCTCGATGATCACGGCATGCTGTTGTTCAACGACATAGCAGGCGTTGGGAAGCAGTAGCAACAGAATGATGATGGGAATCAAAAGGCTGGTAAGGGCGGCGATGATACCGGACAACAGCATGGTCTCTCCTCTGATAGGCACACGTTGGCATTAGGATACCCGTACAAGGAGATCGTACATAACAAAAAAGCTCCCATTGCTGGGAGCTCTTTCATTCAATGGTGCGGGCGAAAGGACTTGAACCTTCATGGGGTTGCCCCCATACGGACCTGAACCGTACGCGTCTGCCAATTCCGCCACGCCCGCGTGCAGGAATTAGAATAACGGAGCGCCATCGCGAACGCAAGAACTATTTTTGAAAAAGTTTGCAGGCATTTTCCCAAGCTGCTCGCGCGATTGCCTCAGCATCCTCGCCGGTACGATCGACACGGTCGTTGACCAGCGCGTTTGCCGTAATGGAGATCATTGCGGGCTCGCATTCAAGACCGCGGATGGGCTCCGGAGCCATATACGGGCAATCCGTCTCGAACAAAATTCGATCGAGTGGGGTTGCCGCGAATGCCTCGCGCACGTCGTCGTTGCGCTTAAAGGTAGCCGCACCACCATAGGCGATATAGCAGCCCAGCTCCGCAAAGCGCTCCATCGTGGCGCGGTCCTCGCCAAAGCAGTGCAGCACACAACCGGCCTGGGGCACGCCCACCTCACGAAGCACGTTGTAGGCGTCCACGTGCGAGGTGCGCTCATGGTCCGTGTCCTCGTGGCGCAGATGCAGCTCCACCGGCACGTTACGGCACACGGCAAGCTCGAGCTGACGCGCCATGCAGTCAATCTGCACGTTATGGGGTGCCGGCGCGATATCGTCGTCATAGTCCATGTGGTAGTCCAGGCCGATTTCGCCAATACCGGCGCATAAGGGATCATCGAGCGCGGCAACGACCTGTGCGTGAACGTCGTCGGTATAGTCCGGTGCGCCATACGGATGCACGCCGGCAAGATACTTGATCTGCGGGATATCCTGCATCGGCAGAATTTCGCGCGTCAGCCAGTCGCTATAGTCCGTCACGCTGCGTTTATCAGCGATGGGGTCGAACATCGTCACCAACAGGTCGACGCCTGCCGCCTTGGCACGCACGAGCGTCTCAGGCACATCCTTGCCCCAGAACGAAAGCAGATGTGCATGCGTGTCGGCAAGCGGCGCCAAGGGCACGGGACAAGCAACCGTCTTCTTTTTCTTGGTAAACGTCACACGTTCGGCATTAGGCATCATGGATTAGCTCCTGGGCCAGACGGACAAAGTCAGCAACATCAAGCGTCTCGGCGCGCGTGGTGGGTGCAATACCGCAAGCCTCAAAGGCAGCATCGAGCACGTCCTTGGCAAAGCCGTTGGCGCTCATGGAATTGCGGATGGTCTTGCGACGCTGAGCAAATGCAGCATCAATCACGCGGGCCACGAACTCGCGATCGAGCCCCTCGGGCACCACGCCGTCAACACGGTCGATACGCACGACGGCCGAGTCCACGTGCGGCGCTGGCATAAAGCAACGCGGCGGCACCTCAAAGCGACCCGTCACCTGCGCATACAGGCCGAGCTTTGCCGTATAGCCGCCATAGGTCTTGTTGCCCGGCACTGCGGCAATGCGATCGGCAACCTCCTTTTGCACCATGACGACGGCACGCTTGCTGTCTCTTATACACATCTGACGCTGCCGACGACTAGTCGAGTGTAGATC
>USEK01000104.1 GCA_900553705.1 uncultured Collinsella sp. | reverse complement strand
GCATACGAGATTCTCTACGTCTCGTGGGCTCGGAGATGTGTATAAGAGACAGATTTATTATTTCTCCTCGTTTCTTTCGCAATACTTCTTCAATTCTTCTTTCAACTTCTCGTACCGCATCCGCTTCTCTTCCTTCGCAAAATGCACTTCCCGGAACTGTTCAGGATTCTCCTCATAGTCCAGTACTTCATCGCCGAACTGCTCACTGGTAAGATCAAACTTACAGTCTCTGATCACATTATAACAGTGATAATTTCCACCCGGTCTGAGGATTCCGTACACTTTACCGCCGAAGATATCCTGAGCCAGAAAAGCGGTGATCGAACACTGTCCAAGTGTCATATTTTCTTTTGTCCAGTTCTGCCTCATCCGCGGCGCACAGGTATCCGCACACCAGACATGTGATAATGCATCGTATAAATCAACAGGTGTCTCGATCCCTTTATATTCGACTGTAATCGCTTTTGCATCTGCGTGTTCCCAGCCCCAAAATCTGTATTTCATAATGCTGTATTCCCTCCAAATTTTCAACTAAAAACAAAGCTATACAATTCATTGAAATCATTGTATAGCTTTGTCTTTTACTTATCTTATGTTATTATTTCACTTCCACCAGTTCAATCTCAAAGTTCAGTTCTTTTCCAGCCATCTCATGGTTGGCATCAAACGTGATATTGGTCTCGTCTTTTGCGGTAACTTTTACCGGGAACGGCTGGCCGTACTGGTTCTGCAGATAAACCTGCTGTCCGACCTCTACTTCCTCTGCTCCCGGAAGCTGTGCGATCGCAACGGTGAAAATTGCGTTCGGATCCGGCATGCCGTAAGCTTCCTCCGGCATCAGGTGGATCTCCTTTATCTCGCCGACTTCCATATCAGCGACAGCGGCGTCGAAGCCCTTGATCATCTGACCGGCGCCGCAGGTGAACTCCAGCGGCTCGCCGCGATCGTAGGAGCTATCGAACTGCGTGCCGTCATCGAGCGTGCCGCGATAATGGGTCTTGACCTTCTTGCCCTGGTTGGACATGGTAACCTCCGTGATAAGGGCGGCGCACAACGCGGGCCGCCGTGAACATATGGCGCTAACTATACCCTAGTCATACAATTCAAAGACAGTTTGCAAAGAAACGCTGCAACCGGAGGAACCATGGCATATCCCGTATTTGACCTACACTGCGACACCGCCGACCGCATCGGCTGGGCCACGCTCGATCTCGACCTGCGCTTTACCGCCGGCACCGACGGTTATTTCCCCGGCGACGAAACGCATCCGCAAGATTTCGACCTCATCGAGGGCAATGCCTGCGCCATCTCGCTCGCAAAGATCGGCAACACGCCGTGGGCACAGTGCTTCGCCACATTTGTCCCCGACGAGATTCCCACCGCCCACGCCGCGCGCTTCCAGGCGCAGATCATGGCACACATGAGCGGCCAAGCAATGCTCAACCACGACCGCATGGTCAACGTACGCAGCGCGGCAGACATTCGCCCTGCGCTCAAGGACGGCAAGGTCGCTTGCATCCACACCATCGAAAACGCGACGTTCTTTGCCGAAGACCCCGCGCTGATCGAGGTGCTCAAGAGCCTGGGCGTACTCATGTCATCACTCAGCTGGAACGCGCAGGGACCGCTCGCGAGCGGCCACGACACCCACGCCGGTCTCACCGCCGCCGGCATCGAGGCACTTACGCAGATGGAGCACGCCGGCATGGTACTTGATGTCTCCCACCTCAACGATGAGTGCTTTGACGAGGTTGTCGCCCACGCCACGCGTCCCTTCGTCGCCAGCCACTCCAACTCCCGTGCGGTTTGCGGCGTCAAACGCAACCTTACCGACGACCAGTTCCGCACCATTCGCGACATGGGCGGCATCGTCGGCCTCAACTACTGCAGCGAGTTCCTTTCCAACGACGCAACCGACGAAACCGCCGCAGACGTCACCTTCGACCAGCTGGCGGCACATATCGAGCACTGGCTCGACCTGGGCGGCGAAGATGTCATCGCACTCGGCGGCGACTGGGACGGCGCCAAGGTACCCGACTTCCTCTCTGATGCCAGCAAGATGCCCGAATTCCAGAACATGCTCTCCAAGCACTTTGGCAAGACCGTGATGCAGAAGCTCTGCAGCGACAACGCGCTCGCCTTCTTCGAGCGCTATTAAGAGCGCAATTAATTTCGCATCCCTTGAGCGGGCCGGCATGCCGAACGGTCGACATGCCGGCCCGTCCCCAATCTGAAGGACCGCTTTTGACGCAGCAGTTTACGATTTCCGTATCCCGACCGGATGGGACGCCCATCCCCGTCGTAGTTACCAAAAAGCGCGTCAAGAACTTCAACCTACGCGTCACATCGAGTGGTGAGGTCCACGCCAGTGCACCGCTCGGCGCCAGCCGCGAGCGCATCGAAGCGTTTGTGAAGCGCAACAGCGCCTGGATTATCAGCCGACTTGCCCAACGTGAGCAACGTCAGGCGACAGCGCGAGAGCCGCTCAGCCCATCGTCCATCATTGCACTTTGGGGCAAGCCCATCACGGTACAGGATGCGCTCGATCACAACTTTGCATCACCCGCACCGCGACCCAAACAGGCCACCTTCGCAAGTTTTATGGGTACCGATAAATCGGATGAAAGCCCACAGACCAAGCGGCACGCAATCCTCGACGGCCTAACGTCCGATGAGCTCCAAGCCCACATCGACCAGCTCTATACGTCCGAAGTCACATCGGCGCTGCGCGATATGGTGCACGCATACGAAATCGCAATGGGTGTCGCCGTTTCTCGCGTTTCCGTACGCAGCATGAAAACGCGTTGGGGCTCCTGCACACCCAAAACCGGCGCCATTCGCATCGCGCGCGAGCTCGCCGCCTACCCTGTCGAATGCCTCGACATGGTTGTCGCCCACGAGCTCGTCCACTTGCTCGAGCCAAGCCACAACCAGCGGTTCCACGTCCTGCTCGACACATACTGCCCCAACAATAGAGCACTGTCCCAGCGGCTCAAGCAGCCACCCATAGAGACATATTAGTACCGGTTAGCGCACGCGCTCGATCTCGACGCCGCAGCTTGCCAGGGGAAGACCGACGGGCGCCCAAGGCTTATCGAGCTTGATGCGCACACCAAGCAGCGAGGGATAACGGCGCAGCAGCATCTGGGCTGTCCCCTCGGCTGCCGCCTCGATGAGCTTAAACGTATGCTCGCGCAGATAGCCATCGACATCGTGGCACACCGAGCCGTAGTCAATCGAGGCGTCCAGGTTATCGTGCTCCCCCGCCGCGCGCAGGTCGGCATAGAGCACCAGAGAAACGATGAACTTCTGACCCAGCGCGTTCTCCTCGGGATACACGCCATGGTTGGCAAAAACCTCCAGGCCGTCAATGACAATACGATCGGCATGGCGCAAATCGTCATAGCTCACGTGAGGCACCGCCGTTGCGGTGGATATTTCGCCCCTTCCACGGCGGGCGAGCTCGGCGCCTTCGGTCTTGGTTGCATTCTCGGGCAGTTTCTTGTTACTCAACGCGATCGTCTCCTTCGTTTAGAACCCCGACCGCGCAAACTAACTACACGCGAATCGACAGGTTCTTTTTATCATCGCTCCAGTTGCAAGCGTTGCGCGCGGGGCATGCAAAGCAGGCACGCGACGCTTTGTCGGCTGCATAGAGCAGACGCTCAAGCGGTTGGCTGTTCACACGCAGCTTTCGATGGCCCAGAATGGCCGTCTTAATGGCTGCGGCATCGGCCGGCTCAAACGCCACATCATCGGGCATGCCGCCGAGAATCGCATCAGCGACGCGTTCGCTTGCAACATCATGGGATATACCCGATTCATACTGTTCATCTTTGCCGATATCGTGAAGAAGTGCCGTGGCGTAGATGACCTCGCGGTCAAATTCGAGCTGCTCCTCGAGATTCTTGATCCACATAATGCGAGCGACATCGAGAAGATGGTCAATACCGTGGCGGCAGAAGATGCGTCCCGATTCCAACTGTGCAATGTTGCCCAGGTGCCGCCGGAACAGCCCGTTGGTACAAATGTAATCAATGCGAGGCATGGCGCCAAAGGGGGCCAGGCCCGAAGCCATAAAGCCGCGACGCGACGTCCCCTCATCGGTCTTCGATGTAAAGTCGTTGACGACTCTCATGGTTAACGGTCCAGCATCCTAAAGAAACGCTCCTCGAGCGCGGGATCGGTCTCAAAGACGCCGCGGCGAGCGAGCGTCACGGTCTTGGTGCCGGGCTTTTGCACGCCACGCATCGTCATGCACATATGCTCGGCCTCCATCAACACAATCGCTCCCTGGGGAGCGAGATACTCCATGAGGGCATCGGCAACCTGCGCACACAGCTGCTCCTGCAGCTGCAGACGGCGGGCATAAACCTCAACCGTGCGAGCAAGCTTGGAAAGCCCGGCCACCCGACCGTTAGGGATATAACCAATGGCGGCCTTGCCATAAAACGGCAGCAGATGATGTTCGCACAGCGAGTAGAACGTGATGTCGCGCTCGATAACCAAATCGTTCGAAGCGACGGCAAAGGTTTTGGACAGGTGCTCCTCGGCACTCTGGTCCACACCGCCGGCGATCTCGCCATACATACGGGCAACGCGCGCCGGGGTCTCCAGCAGGCCCTCACGAGTTGGATCCTCGCCTATGCCCTCAAGCAACAGCTTAATGGCGGCCTCGACTTTTTCCTGATCGACCATCTGGGCCTCACTTTTCCGATTTCACGTTCGCGCTATGGTACCACGCCCTCCGGCATCGACCACAAGCTACATAGTATGGGTCGAATAGACCGGATCATCGCGCCAAAGTTCAACCGCATCACAAAGCGCAACGCCCTCGCGCTCAGCACGGGCGCGCGTAGCGTTCATATCGATCACGCGCTGGTTGCTCGAGCCCCTAAAGCGCAGCGTGATATCGTACAGGTCCTGAACAAACGGGCCGTCCACCAACATGTCGAGGCAGGCAAGAATGCGGTCCGTCACCTCGGTATGATGACGACCACCCGGCATAAGCTCCTCGAGCACGTCACCGGTAAAGCACCAAATGGTCTTCCCCGACCCCACTGGATAGGCCGCGCGAACACGCTCGACAAACTCAACGAGCCCCGCCTGATTCTCGGGCTCCATGGGCTCGCCGCCCAGAATCGTCAGACCATCGATAAAGGGATGATCGAGACTCTTGATAATCTTGTCCTCGACGGCACGATCGAACGGCTCACCCGCAGCAAAGTCCCACGCAACAGAGTTAAAGCAATTCTTGCACCCACGACGGCACCCGCTTACAAACAGAGAAGTGCGGACGCCTTCTCCATCAGCAATGTCGAAATACTTAATGTTCGCGTAGTTCATAGGTAACTCTCCCGGGAGGCCGGGACATATCATCCCTGTCTCTTATACACATCTCCGAGCCCACGAGACGTAGAGGAATCT
>USEK01000103.1 GCA_900553705.1 uncultured Collinsella sp. | reverse complement strand
TGGGAGGCCAGGGCGCCGCTGACCGGTGGACGGCACCGAGCCGTACGCTTGAACTTGGAAGGGGGAGGCCTCGCGGCCTCCCCCTTTTTGCGTTTATGGGGCGTAAATGACTCTATTACACCAGACGATCTTATCGTTTTTGGTATTGAGCCTTTATTTAAAGAAGATAAATCGAATAACAAGGGCAACTGCTATGGCCACAATGATCAAAAGCAGGATTGTCAGTCGATGCTGCTTGCGTCGTTTACTTGATGAAACGAAGATTGATTTTCCCTGTTTTGGCGTTTCGAGATAGCGAGCCGAATGCGTCAAGGTTTGCTTTGGTCGAGGACCTCTTTGTTGATGAGTGGCGGATGCTTTCATCGGCTCATCACTAGCTGCGCTGTTTTTAGATAATGGTGCGTCTTTCAGATATACAGGGTCTCCCGAGGCGACGCCCATATGTTTACGCCCCGTTTGGGCATCCTCGAGTGTTTGATATCGATTTCTCGTCACATACTCGGGCTCCGGATCATTAATGGGCTCTTGCGAGATGTGGGGGCGATGGAACCGTGGCGGCTGCGTGGAAGTATCTTCCCCCTGCGTCGGCATAAACATTTTGTTCTGGTTTTGGTCGTCCATGATGCCCTTTAGCTCGTTACCAACAACGTGTACGCGCTCATTGTAAGCCCCTTGTTATTTGTAGCTGGGGACATACTCGGTATTTAAGCTCTGGTTCAAAGAACCTTAACCTTCCTAAAACCTAAGTCATACGCACTTAGATATGCTTATAGTACTGGACTCAAAAAACTTTATAGTCGATGTATATATGAGCACTGGGTGGGCATATATAAGAGCGTCAAAAGAAGTCCCAGTCACCTAGAAGATGACTCGGCAGTCCTATAAAGGAGTGGTAAACATGGCAAGCATGGTTCCTTATCGTTCGGTTTTTGGCGTTCGTCCCTCTGCAAGCTCGCTGTTCGATCTTTTTGATGATATGAGTGACCTAGCGAACGGCTCGATTGCCTCTAAGGCGTTCCCCGTTGACGTTGAGGATAAGGGCGATGGCTATGAGGTCAAGGCTTATCTGACCGGCGTCGCCAAGGACGATATCGATGTCGAGCTTAACGAGGGCCGTCTGTCCATTAGCGTGAATGTCGAGGAAGACGAGGAGAACGAGGGCAAGAACTTCCTGCAGAAGGAGTTCAGCTCGTACAGCGCGACGCGTGGCGTGTATCTTAAGGACGCTTCGAGCGAGGGCCTCTCGGCTAAGTACGCTGACGGCATCCTGACCGTTACGGTTCCCAAGATCGTCGAGAAGAAGAACGTTACGAAGATCTCCATCGAATAACTTCGTTGGTGTTCTTCGCTATTAAAAGACAACAAAAGGGGCTGGGAAGCGATTCCCGGCCCCTTTTGTTGTTTAGGACAGTCTATTGAATGGTTGCCGGTTGATACTGACTCGCAGGGCGTATCGAGAGTTTTCGCGATCCTTGGAGAAGGGTTGCGGAGCTGCCGACCTCGTCATCCAGGGTTGCGGCCAGAGCTTTGGCATAGCTTTTGACGGTAAGGCTCGGACGATTGTTATCTTGGCTGATATGCATGGCAATGAGCTGTTCGGTGCGATCGGTAACAAGTTCGCGCGCGGCTTCGGCGGCTTGGCCATTGGAGAGGTGTCCCCTTTCAGACAGGATGCGCTCCTGAAGAAAGCGGGGATATTCTCCCTCGCGCAGCATGGTCACATCGTGGTTGCTTTCGAGTGCGAGGACTCGACAATCTTTGAGGGTGTTCATGGCTTGGCTCGATAGCTCTCCGGTGTCGGTGGCAAAGCCGATGGAATCATCGAGGGTGTCGAATCGATAGCCGACTGGATTGATGACATCGTGTGACGTTGAGTAGGTTTGCACGTGGATGCCGGCAATGGATAGGGTGTCACCGGGATCGAATTCCTCGACAGGCAGATGCGAAAGATTTTCTTTGCTCGAAAGAGTGCCCCTGCTGGCAAAGAGGGGGCCGTGCCAGTGCTTGCACCAGACATCGAGGCCCTTGATGTGATCGCTATGCTCATGAGTAATGAGAAGAGCCGAGACGTTGTCTGCCGAGAGCCTCAGTTCTGCCATGCGCTTTAATGTCTCGCGGGGAGACAGTCCGTCATCGACCATAATGAGCCCCTGCGGGCCCTCGATGAGTGCGCAGTTGCCTTTAGAGCCACTGCCGAGGATATGAAGGTGCAGGCAAGACATAAGATTCCAAAGGATACAATGGGTGCGGACGAATAAAGGAGGAAGCGAATGCCAACGGTATCACAGCATTACGGACACCATGCCGTGCCTGGGGCAGTCGATGAGACCCGGACGAGGCAGCAGGCAGCTCCTGTCGTGCTCATGGTATCAGGCGGCGCGGACTCGACGGCACTGCTTCTTATGGCGTGCACATCAAAGCTGGATATCCAAGACGGACGCGGTGTTGCCCCCATTGCTCGCGAGCGCCTGCATGTGCTGCATGTAAACCATCATCTGCGCGGCAAGGCGTCCGATGGCGACGAGGCCTTTGTGCGTGAGCTCTGCGCGCAATATGGTTTACCGCTGTGTGTGGAGCACGCTTATTTTGATGGGGAGTCGGGCAATATTGAGGCCGCGGCCCGCGAGGTGCGCTATGCCGCGGCGCGGAGGTATGTTCGCGAACTCTGCGCCCAGACGGGGGTGCCGCGAACGGCGGCTCGTATCTGCACCGCGCACACGTCTTCGGATCGCGCGGAAACGTTTTTGATGAACGCGATTAAGGGTTCGGGGCCCGCTGGTCTATCGAGCATTCCTCGCCGGAGGAATATCGTGGTGCGTCCCTTGCTCGACCTAACTCATGGCGAGCTTGTGGGCTATCTACAGGTACATGGTCAGCCGTGGCGTGAAGACGAGAGCAATGAGGATATCTCGTATCTGCGAAACTACGTGCGCCATCGGGTAATGCCAGTGGTGGCACAGCGTAATGCGAGCGTGTGCAAGACGATTGGCGCCGCCTGTGAGATCTTGGGTGACGAAGACGCGTTTCTATCCCAGCTGTCGGCGCAGGCGTTTCGAAGCTGCCTGCGCAAGGAGGCGGCGGGCGCGCTAGTGCTCGATGCCAGACGCCTTGCTGCGGCCGAGGTGGTAATCGCGCGGCGCATCGTGCGACTGGCGATTAAGCGCATCGATCCGGACGCTCGTCCAGAGATGCGACATGTGGAGCGAGTCCTTTCCTGCGTTGCCGAGGGCGCCGGCTCGGTCACGCTTCCGGCGGGGATTGACGCACGCATTGAGTTTGGCATGCTGGCGTTTAAGGCGCCGGCGGCTCGCGAGGGCCTGGTCGCGGACTGGGTTACCGTACCCGGTCGTTTGCCGTTGGGCGGGGGACGTATGCTGGTCACAGAACCGATGGCCGTTGAGCCGGGATGCGATATCGTGCGTCGCGCCCGTGAACTTGCGGCTGCCGGGGAAGTGACAGCTTTGGTAGACGCGGCTGCCCTGGGTTTTGCCGACAGCGATAGTGAGCGGATCCTGGCGGGCTCGCGTGGCAAGATCCCTGTCGAGGCGCGATTGGCGCGCCTGTGGGTGGACGGTCCCGCACCGGGAGACGTGATGTGCCCGTTAGGGATGAGTGGCCGAAGCAAGAAAGTATCCGACTTACTAGGCGAGGCTCGCATTCCCGTTTCCGAGCGCGCCGGCGTGCCCATGGTGAGGACGGCGCCGGGAGGTGCCGTGGTGTGGGTCGCCGGAGTTCGCGCGGACGAGCGTTTTAAGTGCACGGCCGCAACGCGCGTGGCATATCTGCTTCGTGTGGTCGATGCGGAATAGCGTCCTACGCCAGCTATTCTGTGCGGCGTTGACGGTATTCCCGCGCTGATGGTGCGCGGGCTGGAAAATATACCCCGTGCGCTGCTAGAATGTGTAGTTCGCGTCCATACGGCGGTGTGTGGGCGATTAAGCACAAGAAAGGGTTGTCATGGCTTCTCAACATCCGGATATCGAGAAGGTTCTGTTTACGCAGGAGGATATCGACGGCATCGTTTCTCGCCTGGGCGAGGAGATCACTCGCGACTACGCGGGTAAGGATCTGGTGCTGATCGCGGTTCTGCGCGGTGCCGTTGTCTTTATGGGCGACCTGATGCGCAAGATTGAGCTACCGACCAACATCGATTTCATGGCTGTTTCGAGCTATGGCGACGGTGTGAAGTCTTCGGGCATCGTGCGTATCATTAAGGATCTGGATATCGACATCCGTGGTCGCGACGTGCTGATCGTCGAGGACATTCTGGACTCGGGCCTGACCCTCAAGTACCTGATGAAGAACCTCGAGAGCCGCAAGCCCGCTTCGCTGGAGGTCGCTGCCTTCCTGTGGAAGGACGTTGAGGACCGCATCTCGGCCATCACGCCCAAGTATGTTGGAACCCATTGCCCCGATGCCTTTGTGGTGGGCTACGGCCTCGACTATGCCGAGCGCTATCGTAACCTTCCGTATCTGGGCATTTTGAAACCGGAGGTTTATTCGTAAGATGCCCGACGACCGTAACGATAACAATTCCCAGACTCCCCGGGAGCCTAAGATCCCGGGGATGCCCGGAGGCAAGAAGCCCACGCGTACGGGCTGGCTGTATTTTCTTTTGGCTTGCGCGCTTCTGGGCTACGCCTTCTTTAACATGGGCTCCGGCTTTGCCAATTCCAGCAATACCGTAAAGCTCGCAACGAGCGAGATGGTCAACGCCATTAAGCAGGATCGCGTCGAAGATTTGACCTATACGGTTCAAGACGGAAGCGTGACGGGTCATTACTGGAAGACAAAAAAGGACAAGGGCGATACGAGCGAGCTCAAGAGCTTCTCTTCGACCTATGTCGGCTCCGATTCGCTTGCCGAGCTCATGGCGGAGCACCCCGATACCAAGTACATCGTCAACACCAACGATCCCGATTTTTGGGGCGACTTGGCGATGAGTGTGCTTCCGACGATCGCCCTTATCGCCATCATGTTCTACTTTATGCGCCAGATGATGGGCGCCAACAACAGGAACATGCAGTTTGGCAAGACCAACGCCAAGACCAACGAGGCCACACGCCCCAAGGTCAAGTTTGAAGACGTTGCCGGAGTGGACGAGGCAGTCGAGGAGCTCGAGGAGATCCGTGACTTTTTGAGCGATCCGGATCGCTATCGCAAGCTGGGCGCCAAGATCCCGCGTGGCGTGTTGCTGGTTGGCCCTCCGGGCACCGGTAAAACGCTGCTGGCCAAGGCCGTTGCCGGCGAGGCGGGCGTGCCGTTCTTTAGCATCTCGGGTTCCGACTTTGTCGAGATGTTCGTAGGTGTCGGCGCCAGCCGTGTGCGTGACCTCTTTAAGGAGGCCAAGTCCCAGGCCCCGTCGATCATCTTCATCGATGAGATCGATGCCGTGGGACGTCAGCGCGGAGCTGGCTTGGGCGGCGGTCACGACGAGCGCGAGCAGACGCTCAACCAGCCTGTCTCTTATACACATC
>USEK01000102.1 GCA_900553705.1 uncultured Collinsella sp. | reverse complement strand
ACCGCAGGAAGCTTGGATACGCCTAGGCGCGGTCCAAGAAATCGTCCGCACCCCCATTTAGGGACTATTCCACCGCGACTTATTGGGAGATTAGCTAGTCCTTGGGTGTCCAGGACCAGAAGAAGTTGATGAGGGCCATGCGCGAGGCGGTGCCGGTCTTTTTGTTGATCGAGGAAATGTGACGATAGAGCGTGGAGCGCGAAAGGAAAAGCGTTGTGGCGATGTCCTGAACGCTCTGGTCCGAAACGACCAAGACCTCAAGAATATCGTGCTCGCGCTCTGTAAGCCCAAAGGTGGCGACGAAAGCATCGAGGCGTTCATCGGACGTGAGCTCCGCTGCCTCCACGGGCTCGGGGTCGGAGCGTGTGGGCGCAAGATCCCCACCAAGATCGTCGGTGGCAAGCGGCAGGCCACCCTGCATCACGGCATCATCGGTTCGTTGCCCCAACTGCCCCAGCAGCGTAATCGCAATGCCCACAAACATCACGAGCGCCGCACCGATCGCAGCCAGCACGTTTTGACTCGAGATAATCGCCACCGCCGGCGCCGTCACGAGCATCGAGCACACGTTGTTGACGACGCGACCCATGCACGGCCAAAAATATGACCAGCGCGCATAGAGCGAGACGGCGGCATATTTTGTGGTAAAGAACACCACGAAAAAGCCCGAGCCCAGATAAAAAATGATCGTGGCAGCGAGCTCGTTGCCACCATTGCCGTCGACGATGAGCACAAAGAACGAAAGCGTGGACAGTATGGCGGCACATGTCATGCCGATATTCATATACGAGCGGCCGTGCAGGTCAAATAGTGCGCCAGCGACCAACGAGCTCACGACAAGCAGCAGGCGCGGCCAATCGCCCAAATCGACGGCTCCGACAGCATGCAAGGTCGTGAAGCCCGCGTTGAGAGCGGCGAATACGCTGGAAAGATACGCCGTCGCCACGGTCAGGCGAACTACGGCGCGACGGAATGCCGCCTTTGCCTCGGGATCGTCATGCCACTTGGCGTCATATTCCAGAGCATCTACCGAAAGCCCGGCAGCACTGGGTTCAAAGTTGGGGTCGGACTCGTCGCGCAGCTTGGCGCGTCGGGCACCGTGGAGCAACGCCACCTGCGCGATCGCACAGACGACCAGAACAGCCTGCTGAGGAATACCGACAGGCATCACCATGTGGTTGATCACCTGTACCAGAACGCCCATGGCATAGGAAAGTGCGGCGGCGCGCGCCAGGCAGGGCGTCTGCGCAAAACGCCGCGCAAGATTGGCATGGGCGGTCGATCCGCAATAGCCCAGGGCGCAGCACGCCACCAGGCCGCCGGCAATTACTACCTCAAACCGCACTGCCGTAATCATCAGCAGCAACGCCGATACCAACAGCACGCCTGTAATATCGCTCGTCGCATCGATCGTCTGGGGAAGGCGATAGTACAGAAATGGGCGCACGAAAAAGCCAATCACGCTCGCGCCGACAACGATGCTCTCGTAGATGACGACCTCACTCGATGGCACGAACTCGGCCATGCGCACATCAAAGAGATACTCGCACGCCAAAAACGTGAAGAAGAACAGCGCCAGGCATATAATCTCCCGAATGCCCCGACGCAAATATGCGGTTGTGTCTCCCATGCCCCTCATGGTTAACCCCCCAGCCGCTCAATTGTCTGGAAATCTATTTTAATAAAGAACCAGTCTCAATATCGAAGCCAGGCTCGAAATGTTGCCAATTCGACCCCAGCCGTCCACATCACGCCGCGATTTTGAGCCGCATGGACCAGAAGGGACGCGCGCGATCTCTAGCTCGGCCAGGAGTGTCTCCAACTACCACTCATTTAAGTACGTCCCCAATGAGTGCGTCCCCAATGAGTGGCCGAAGAGTGTCCCCCGCGACTAGTCGTTTAAGAACGTCCCCAACGACTAGTCAAAAATGGGCCATGTGTCCCAGTTGTGGAGACTCCTTGAGCCGTCTGGGTATCGCGAAGAATCGCACACTCCCCCATCATCAAAAGTGACACACGCTACCTGTTGATGGGAGGCAGCCATGGGCTTCTTTGACAAGATGTTTGAGAAGAAAGAGTGCGCGATTTGCGGTACCGAGCTGGGACTTCTAGGTAAGACAAAAATCAATGAGGGCTACCTGTGCAAAGAGTGCGCCGGCAAGCTCTCCCCCTTCTTTGGCGGCTATCGCTCCAGCACCGCGGACGATATCCGTGAGCAACTCGCCTACCGCGAGGCCAATGCCGAGCGCCTGGCGTCGTTCAACCCCACGCGTACGCTTTCTGCCGGGCGCACCAATATTATGCTCGATGAGGACGCGGGCCTGCTGATCATCACTTCGCAGAGCCGCTGGCGCGACGCCAATCCCGACATCATCGAGTTCTCGCAGGTACTCGGCTGCGATATGGATATCGACGAGCAGCGCACCGAGATCTATCGCGAGACCAAGGACGGCGAGCGCGAGAGCTACAACCCGCCGCGCTACGACCTGGATTACGACTTTAATCTGACCATCCATGTCAACACGCCGTACTTTACCGAGATCAACCTGCGCGTGAACGACTCCACCATCGATCAGCGCGGCTCCATCGAATACCGCGAGGCCAAGCGCCAGGCAACCGAGGTCCGCGATGCGCTGGTGCAGCTGCGCCAGGAGACGCGCGACAGCGTCGTGGCCGCCAAGGCCCCCAAGACCGCGGTGACCTGCCCCTTCTGCGGAGCCACCACCATTCCCGATGCCAGCGGGCGCTGCGAATACTGCGGCGGCGCCATCGGCGCATAGCACCCGGCACGGAAAGGACCGATCATGGCCTTCGAGAGCGTTAACTATCAGTGCCCTGCCTGCGGTGGTCCCCTGCATTTTGCCAGCGCCGAGCAAAAGCTCGTCTGCGACTACTGTGACTCACGCTTTGAAGTCGAAGAAGTCGAGGCCCTCTATCGCGAGCGCCAGGACAAGGCAGATGCCAAAGCCGATGCCGCAGCCGCAGCTCCCAAACCCGCTGCCGACGATGCCGTGCAGGAGCTCGCCCAAAACGCCGGCTACATCTGCTCGTCGTGCGGCGCCGAGCTCGTGTCCGACGGCACCGTCGCCGTCACCACCTGCCCGTACTGCGGCAACTCCGCCGTGGCGCCCGGCCAGCTCTCTGGCGACTTCTCGCCCGACCTGGTGATTCCGTTTAAACTCGGACGCGACGATGTCATGACCGCACTCAAGGAGCACTACAAGGGCAAGATCCTGCTGCCCAAGAGCTTTGTCACCGGCAACCACATCGACGAGGTCCAAGGTGTCTACGTGCCGTTTTGGCTCTATGGCGCCCGCGTTGACGGCGAAGTGTACTTTGACGCGACCAACGAGACCGTGACCGAGGAATCCGACCGCACCGTCACGACCACCGACCACTACGATGCCTATCGCAAGGGCAATATCTCGTTTAAGCGCGTGCCCGTCGACGGATCGTCCAAGATGCCCGACGGCCACATGGACGCCATCGAGCCGTTTGACTACGACGCGCTGCGCCCGTTCTCGGTCGCCTATATGCCCGGCTACATCGCCAACCGTTACGACGAGGACTGCGAGACCTGCAAGGCGCGCGCCGAGCGCCGCATGGAAGAAAGCACGATCTCGGCCCTGCGCGAGACTGTTGTCGACGAATATGACGATGCCACGGTCGAAAGCAAGCAGCTCGACTACACCTGGGAAGACAGCGACTACGCCCTGTTCCCCGTCTGGATGCTCTCCACCTCGTGGAACGGCAAGAGTTATCTGTTTGCCATGAACGGCCAGACCGGCCGCATGGTCGGTGAGCTTCCCTGCTCCAAGCCCAAGCTCGCTATCGCCTCGGTGCTGTTCTTTGTGATCGGATTTGTCCTCTCCCAGATCCTCTTCATGGGTGGGAACGCCTTCGATCCGGATTACCTCGCCTTTGACATTGAGGGCATCCTCATCAACATCGTCGCGCCGTTGATCATCGTGGTCATCGCAGATGTGCTGCTGGTGGGCCAGCTCAAGACGGCCAACGAGGCCACCCACGCCGACTGCTACTGTGGCGAGCTCGACCTGACCGAGAAACACGACACCTTCAGCCACACCGAGACCACCGTTGTCATGAAGGACAACAAGGACGATTAGCCATTCTGACCAATACCACCCGGCCTTTGACGAGAAAGGAAGATCACCATGGGACTCTTGAGAGCTGGATTGGGAGCTGCCGGCGGCGTCATGGCCGACCAGTGGAAAGAATTTATCTATTGCGAATCGATGCCCGCTGACGTCTTAGCCTGCAAGGGCAGCAAGCGCACCGGCGGTCGCAGCTCCAACACGCGCGGCGAGGACAACGTTATCTCCAACGGCTCGGTCATCGCCGTCAACGACGGGCAGGGCATGCTCGTGGTGCAAAACGGCAAGATCATCGAGGTCGCGCTGGAGCCCGGCGAGTTTGTCTTTGACACCGGCAGCGAGCCGAGCGTCTTCAGCGGCAACCTGGGCGACTCCATCAAGGAAACCTTTGCCAATATCGGCAGCCGCTTTACCTTTGGCGGCGACGCGGGCAAGGACCAGCGTGTCTACTTCATCAACACCAAGGAGATCATCGGCAACAAGTACGGCACCGCCTCGCCCGTGCCCTTCCGCGTGGTCGACAACAACATTGGTCTGGACGTCGACATCTCCGTGCGCTGCAACGGCGAGTATTCGTACCGCATCACCAACCCGCTGCTGTTCTACACCAATGTGTGCGGCAACGTGACCGATAGCTACACGCGCGATAAGATCGACAGCCAGCTTAAGTCCGAGCTGCTCACCGCCCTGCAGCCCGCCTTTGCCAAGATCTCGGAGATGGGCATCCGCTACAGTGCCATCCCCGGTCACACCACCGAGCTCGCCCGCGCGCTCAACGAGGTCCTCTCGGCCGACTGGCGCGA
This sequence comes from uncultured Collinsella sp., assembly GCA_900553705.1. Lineage (GTDB taxonomy): Bacteria > Actinomycetota > Coriobacteriia > Coriobacteriales > Coriobacteriaceae > Collinsella. Next base: position 572 of record USEK01000102.1, on the reverse strand, counting down.
CCTGCGCGGCGTCGAGATCGTGAGCTTTGGCGTCAACTCCATCGCCGCCTCGCAAGAAGACGAGCAGATGATCAAGGACCTGCAGAAGGCCGCGGTCATGCGCGATCCCACCATGGCAGCCGCCAACATCGCCAGCGCCCAGAGCGACGCAATGCGCGCAGCAGCCGCCAACCCCAACGGCGCGATGGCAGGCTTTATGGGCATGGGCATGGCAGGTGGCATGGGCGGCATGAATGCCAGCCAGCTGTTCGCCGCCGGCCAGGCACAGCAGCAGGCTGCCCCGCAGCCGGCTCCGGCTCCCGCCCCCGCACCGGCTCCTGCCGCTGCCCCCGCGGCCGGCACGTGGACCTGCAGCTGCGGTGCCACCAACACCGGCAAGTTCTGCCCCGAGTGTGGCAGTCCCGCACCCGCCCCGGCACCGACCAAGTGGTTCTGCCCCAACTGCGGCAGCGAAAACGGCGGCAAGTTCTGCAGCAACTGCGGAACGCCCAGGCCCTAACCCCTCTATCCGGTAATTGGCGGGGGGTCCGCCACCCCCGCCAATTACCGGATAGAGGGGTTAGGGCCTGGGC
>USEK01000101.1 GCA_900553705.1 uncultured Collinsella sp. | reverse complement strand
ACACTCGACTAGTCGTCGGCAGCGTCAGATGTGTATAAGAGACAGCCTCGGCACTGCTCTCCACGACTAGCACGTCTCCCTGCGACCAGTCTGTTTGTGGTGGGGCTCTTTTAGCTACTTCTTGGTCATGCCCAAAGTAGCTCAACAAGCCCCGTCCCAAAAAAGACTGGTCTTAGGCGTGGTCGCGCCAGCCGAGAACGCGCTGCTTCATGCCTTCGATGTCGAGCACGCCTTCGGCAAAGCCCTTGCGCACGAGCTCTTCGGGAACGAACTCATCGTAACGATCAAAGTAAGGCACCTCGCCGGGATAGACGAGCTCGATGGGGTCGAAGTCCTTTTCAGCCTCGGCTGCGAGCACCTCAAAGAACGTCTCCTCGTCGGCCTTCATCTTAAACTGCATAAAGTATGGACGCGACGGATCGAGCCCGCGAAGGCCCAGCTCCGCGGCACACTTAATCTTGAGCATACGTTCGAGCGCCAGAAAGGCGTAGCTGCCCAACCAGGGGAAGAGCACCCAGGTGTCGCCACCCAGGTTGATGAGCGGTTTGGTCCCCGCACCCGAAATCTCGGCGGTATGACGAGCCTGTGCAAGGCGTGCCCGTGCGTTGCCCATGAGGTACGGATATGCCGCGTGCTCGTTGAGCGCCTTGCGCATGCGCTCGAGTACATGCGTGTTAATGTCGCCGGGGCAGTCGCCAAAGTATGCCGGCACACGACCTTTGACTTGCGTGGCAAAGACGGTGTGTCGCTTCCAGTCCACTTCCTCGACTATCCAGCAGTGCCCGGCTATGGCGATGCGCTCACCGGGCGGTGGCGGATTGACGATCGTGCCCAACTCGGCCGACTCGCTGCGAACGGTGAACTCCTCGTTTTCCTGGAACACAGCGTAGAACTTAAAGTTGTTAATGATGCGCTCGCCCGCGAGACCCACGATGAGCCCACCGCCCTCGGTGACCTGGATGTGGTCGATCTTGATGAGGTGGCGCAGCAGTACGCGATAGTCATCGGCCGAGACGCGGTGGAAATAGCTGAGCGTGAGCACGCGCTGAGCAAGCTCGGCCGGCGTGAGCTCGCCGGTGCTGGCGAGCGTCGACATGGTCTGGTGGTAGAGCAGGCTGTAGGGGAGTCGATCGAGCTCGGGCGGCTCGACCCACTTTTCCTCGCGATAGAGTTGTACGAGTGCGATGCCCTGCAGGAGCTTCCAGGGTATCGTTTCGGGCATCATCGTGCGCGGCTCGGGTTCTTCCTCGCGCATGACAAACCACATCTCGGGCGGAAGGTCGCGACGGCCTGTGCGCCCCATGCGCTGCAAAAAGGAGCTGACGGTAAACGGCGCGTCAATCTGGAACGCGCGCTCCAGGCGACCGATATCAATGCCGAGCTCCAGCGTGGAGGTGGTGACGGTCGTCTGCGCCTGCTCTTCGTCGCGCATGAGCTCCTCGGCCGTCTCGCGCAGCGATGCCGAAAGATTGCCGTGGTGGATGAGAAAGCGGTCGGGCTCGTGCCGGCTCTCGCAGTAGCTGCGCAACATGGAGCACACGGCCTCTGCCTCCTCGCGCGAGTTGGCAAAGACCAGGCACTTGCGGCCGCGGGTATGCTCAAAGATGTAGCCCATGCCGGGGTCGGCGTTGTCGGGTGCGGTGTCGGTGGGGTTGAGCAGTGCCTGTTCGGTTGCCTGCGGGATGTCGACTTCGCCCTCGGGGGCTGAGGAAGTGCGACGGTCCTTGGGGGCAGCCTTGCCCCGTGCCTGCTCGCGACGTTGGCGGCGCTCCTCTTGCGTGAGTTGTCCGCTGTGACGCATGTCTTGAGCACCGGCCGGCAGCGCCGCGGATGCCGCTGCCTCGATGCGCTCGCACGCGAGCACTTCGGCCTCTTGAGGACCTGTGCCCATGAATCCCCGCTGCTGTGCCTGGGGGCCCGAGTTGTAGAAGTGCTCCATGGAGATGCGCCATACGCGGTGCGGTTCTTCAAAGCGGGGGATAACACAGTTGCGCCCCGTTCCCTGTGAGAGAAAGGCACCCGTGCGTTCCGGGTCCCCGATGGTGGCCGAAAGGCCAATGCGGCGAGGCTGCACGCCGGCCATGCGCGAGAGTCGCTCGATAAGGCAGAGCGTTTGCCCGCCTCGATCGCCGCGCATGAGCGAGTGGACCTCATCGATGACCACGTAGCGTAGGTCGCAAAACATGCGCGGGATCGCCATGTGCTTATGGATTAAGAGCGCCTCGAGTGACTCGGGCGTAATCTGCAAGATGCCGCTCGGTTTTTTGATGAGCTTAGCTTTGTGCGATTGCGAGACGTCGCCATGCCAGTGCCAGACGGGGATGTCGGCCTCTTCGCACAGGTCATTGAGACGGACGAACTGATCATTGATGAGTGCCTTGAGGGGGCCGATGTAGAGGGCGCCAACGCTTGCGGGCGGGTTCTCCCAAAACTCGGTCAGGATGGGAAAGAAGGCCGCTTCGGTTTTGCCGGATGCCGTGGATGCCGTCAGGAGCACATTGTCTTGTGTGTTAAAGATGGCATCTGCTGCCGCAACCTGAATGGAGCGCAGGCTATCCCAATCGTGGGAGTAGATGAAGTCTTGGATAAACGGGGCGTAGCGGTCAAAGGCGTTCACGGGGCCTCCTCTCATATACGAACCTCTTAACGCGGTGGTCAGTGGCTTGCTGCATTACTGTCTCAACGTTCGCCCAGATAAAACCTACCAAAATAAACCTGTCCCTTTTTGGCAGGTTAGATGGTGAATTCGGCGAAGTTACGGTCGCCACCTGCGGTATCGGTGTCGCCTGTTGCGGTTGCTGGCGCCAGCGCGTCACCGCCGACGCTTTGTAGTAGCTCGGCAACGTTGGCATCGGGGTTCTGGCATAGGATGTCGAGCAGCTCGATAAAGTCGCGAATGACCTCGCGAGGCGTCAGGTGCGTATCGGCTCCCACGCGGCCAAACTCAATCTTGAGGAAGTCCACCAAGTCGTTCTCGGTAAGCGTGGGCGTCCAGCCAAAGTAGCCGGCATGGATCTGCATGAGTTTTTCGATGAGCACCAGTAGCTCCTCGTAGGTGAGTGGCTGCAGGCGGATGATGGGCGCGAGCATGTCCTTAAGGTCCTCGCGTGCAAAGCGACCCTGAGCGAGCCGGCTGCGCAGAGCCTCGTAGGAGAATACGCCGCGACGGCGGTCCTCGATGGAGGTCGGCGTGCCGCCCATGATCATGCCCAAGTACTGCGCCTTGCCCTGGAGCGTGTCGTTGTACATGGTGAGGATTTTCTCGTAGTTGTACTGGCGCGTGATGGCGTTGGGAATCTTGTACAGGTTTACGAGTTCGTCGATGAGCACCAGCATGCCCTTGTAGCCGCTGCAGACCAAAAAGCGTGCGATGAGTTTGACGTAGTCGTACCAGTCGTCATCGCTGATGATGGTCGAGGAGCCCAGCTCGGCGCGCGCCTCGCTCTTGGTTCGGTACTCGCCTCGGATCCACTTGGTCACGCGGCTCATGGTCTCCTCGTCGCCCTCGGAAACGGCCGCGCGATAGCGACGGAGCATGCGGGCAAAGTCGAAGCCGTGGACCATTTCCTCGAGCGGAGCGAGTTGGGCATTGATAGCCGACTCATCGGCGTCCGCGCACGAGGCGACCCAGCGATCCAGGATAAGGTTGAGCGCGCCGCCTTCGGGGCGCGTCTTGGTCGATATATTGCGGATGAGCTCACGGTAGGTGGCAAGGCCCTGTCCCTGGCCGCCCTGCAGGCGGCGCTCAGGGGATAGGTCGGCATCGGCGACGACGAATCCCTCACCCATGGCGTGCGTGCGGATGGTCTGGAGCAAAAAGCTCTTGCCGGCGCCGTAACGACCGACCAGAAAGCGGAAGCTCGCGCCACCGTCGGCGATGAGACTCAGATCGGTGAGCAGGGCGCGAATCTCGACCTCGCGTCCCACGGTGATATAGGGAAGGCCGATGCGCGGGACCACGCCGCCCTTGAGCGAGTTTAGGATAACGGCAGCGACGCGTTTGGGTACGCGGGGCGCTGCGGATGTGGTATCACTCATGGTCTAGGTATCCTCTCACGTCTGCTTCGTAATCCTCGATAATCTGCGGCCCTGCCGCGCTAAATTCAATTACGGTGTCGCCCACCAGGTCGAAGAGCGCCTCGTTGATGGTATCGACGAGCATGTCCTCGCTCTGGCCCGAGTGCGCCACTGCCGATGTCGCTTGCGCTGCGTTTTGCTCGAGCAGTGCGCGAAGATACGCGGTTGCGGCGGGCGCGAGTTCGGTCGCGGCGTCAGCGGGCGCAGCAGCTGCGAACGCGGGCGTCGGTGCGAGAAGCGGTGCTACGACACCAAACTGTTCGGTGGATATGGTCGGCTCGTCGGTCTCGTCCTGCCGAATGGGTGCCGCGACCGCCTCGACAATCGCGTCGGCTACGGGCTCGGCTTCCGGTTGCCCTGAGTCCGCCGCCTCGGCTTCCACAGGTGCGCCGTCCTCGCGCTCTTCATCGATCAAAAGCGCTTCACGCGTTTGCGCGGCGGCGCTTCGAATGTGCCCCAGCTGACTCAGATCGATATCGATCTTGACGGGCTGGTGTGCGGCGTCCCATGAAAGCCATGCCACAATCTCGTCATCGATAATCTTGGCCAGATATTTGGGGACCTTTTCTTCCTTAAGGGGATGGGCGGGGTCCAGCGCCAGGCGCAGGCGTTGGTCGCAGGCGTGCATCATTTCACCGAGCTTGCTGCTCTTTTGCCTACTGCCATGGATACGCATGCATTCCCAAAAGCCGTTTTGGCAACGGTAGATATGGATAGGATCCAGGCGGTATTCGCAGTCCTCGTGGCGCTCGGGCGCAAAGAATACGGCCGAGGCAAACATGGTGTAGGGCATGGCCGTCTCCTCCCCAAATAAACTCGCCACGATGCCGGTCTTTCGGTGCGTGTCATAGTAGCGCGCCATGCGGACATACACGGCGCATGCCACGTGGCGCAGATCGCGGTGGTGGCTGCGGTCGAGCCGCGAGTTACTTAGGTTGTACGTGGAGAGGGCGTCGATGGCGGCCATGAGTCGCTCCTCGCGCACCTCATCGGGCGGAAGGGGGAGCGTGGGCTCGGAGGTTTTGCGACGCTTGGGGGTCTGGCCGGACGGCGCCGGTGCTGGTACAAGATCTCGTGCCGCGCGCCGCAGCTCGATAAGGGCGTTATCGAACATGACGGTTTTAGAATCACGAAGCAGCTTGGGGTCAAGCCCGTGGAACACGGCGTAGTCCTGCAACCACACGCGTGCAAACCGGTCGATGTCGGGCTCGAAGGCGCGGTAGGCATCCCAAAAGGCCTTGATCTTGTTAAAACCATCGAGCGGGTCATCTACGCCAATGCCGTAAATCAGCTCATAGAGATACAGAAAGGCGAAGGACGTAGACGTTTCCTCGACGGTTCCGCGGCGCACTTGGGCACGCCAGGTAAAGTAGCCGCGCAGCTGCCGGTCGCTCATGGCGTTGTAGGTGGGAAAGTACGACTTAAAGGTGCCGTTGTAGGGACAGTCGTCCTCAAAGTCGGCCAT
>USEK01000100.1 GCA_900553705.1 uncultured Collinsella sp. | reverse complement strand
CGGGTAAACCTGCCAAAAACGTGCTTGCAAATAGCCTCCGACCACCCGCGGTCGGAGGCTATTTTATATATACGCAAAACACCCAACTACCTGTGTTATTCTGTGTGTTTGTTTAAGCCTCAGCGAAGTCATATCAGACTGAAGTAATCGATACCTAAGGGGAGGAATGCAGACCCTGGCGGGCCTACATTCCTCCCCGGCGGGACAGGGAGAGATATATGGAAGAGATGCCCAAGAATTACGATCCGTCGACCAACGAGCCGGCGATCCTGCAGAAGTGGCTCGACGGCGGCTACTACAAGCGCCGTGAGGGCGTGGGCGACTGCACCGTCACCATTCCGCCTCCCAACGTGACCGGCAAGCTCCACATGGGCCACGCCACCGACGACTCCATCCAGGACGCCATCATCCGTATGGCCCGCATGCGCGGCAAGTCCACGCGTTGGGTGCTGGGTACCGACCACGCCGGTATCGCCACGCAGACCAAGGTCGACAAGAAGCTCAAGAGCGAGGGCATCAGCCGCCTGGAGATCGGTCGCGACAAGTTTGTCGACGCCTGCTGGGACTGGACCCATGAGTACGGCGGCATCATCGTCGAGCAGATCAAGCGCATGGGCTGCTCCGTCGACTTCGACAACGAGCGCTTCACCATGGACGAGGACTATGCACAGGCCGTGCGCAAGGTCTTCTGCGATTGGTACCACGACGGCCTGATCTACCGTGGCAAGCGCATCGTCAATTGGTGCCCCAACTGCACCACCGCCATCTCGGACGACGAGGCCGAGTACAAGGACGAGAAGGGCCACCTGTGGCACCTGCGCTACCCGCTGACCGAGCCGGTCAACGGCCAGGACTACATCGTCGTCGCCACCACGCGCCCCGAGACCATGCTTGGCGACACGGGCGTCGCCGTTTCCCCGAAGGACCCTGAGAAGGCCGCCTTCGTGGGCAAGACCGTCAAGCTTCCCATCGTCGACCGTGAGATCCCCATCTTTGAGGATTGGCATGTCGACGCCAACTTCGGTTCCGGCTTCGTTAAGGTTACTCCGGCCCACGACCCCAACGACTACGCCATGGGTCAGGCTCACGACCTGCCGCAGATCAACATCTTCGACGAGCACGCGGTGGTCGTCGAAGGCTACGGCGAGTTCACCGGCATGACCCGCGAGGAGTGCCGCGAGGCGGTCATCAAGTGGTTCGACGAGCACGGCCTTCTCGACCACGTCGAGGAGCACGACCACTCTGTCATGCACTGCTACCGCTGCGACGCCGCGCTTGAGCCGTGGCTGTCCGAGCAGTGGTTCGTCGCCGTCGACAAGCTCAAGGGGCCGGCGCTCGACGCCGTCAACTCCGGTAAGGTCACCTTCCACCCCGCGCGCTGGACGCAGACCTACACCACTTGGATGGAGAATCTCAAGGACTGGTGTATCAGCCGCCAGCTGTGGTGGGGCCACCGCATTCCCGTGTTCTACTGCGAGGACTGCGGCTGGGAGGACGCCCTTACCGAGGACACCGATGTGTGCCCCAAGTGCGGCGGTCATCACGTGCATCAGGACGAGAACGTGCTGGACACCTGGTTTAGCTCGCAGCTGTGGACCTTCGCCACGCAGGGCTGGCCGCAAAAGCCGGAGCTGCTCGAGGGCCATCATCCCACGACGGCGCTCGTCACCGCACGCGACATCATCGCGCTGTGGGTCGCACGCATGGTCATGAGCTCGCTGTACTTCTTGGACGAGGTGCCGTTTAAGGACGTCGTCATCTACCCGACGATCCTGGCCAAGGACGGCAGCCGCATGTCCAAGTCCAAGGGCAACGGCGTTGACCCCATGGACCTCATCGGTATGTACGGCGCCGATGCCATGCGTTACAACCTGCTCACGCTGTGCACCAACAACCAGGATGTTAAGTTCGATGCGAACATCGATAAGAAGACTAAGAAGCTTATCGACAGCCCGCGTACCGACCAGGCTAAGTCGTTTGTGACCAAGATCTGGAACGCCAGCCGCTTCCTGCTCATGAACATGGAGGGCTACACGCCCGGCGAGCCCGTCGTTGAGACGCCGGCCGACGCTTGGATGTTCAGCCGCCTGGCCAAGGCCGTCCAGATGGTCACCGAGGGTATTGAGAACTACACCTTTGGCGATATGGCCCGCGGCGTGCAGCAGTTCTTCTGGAACGAGGTCTGCGACTGGTACGTCGAGGTTACCAAGGCCCGTCTGAAGGGCGAGGGCCGTCTGCAGGCGCAGCGCAACCTGATCTTTGTGCTCGACACCTCTATTCGCCTGATGCACCCGCTCATGCCGTTCGTCACCGAGGAGATCTGGGACAACATGCCGGCGAGCGTGCTCGACCTGGACGCCGAGGGCAACGTGGATCGCGCCGAGGCGCTCATGATCGCCAAGTGGCCCGAGCCCGCCGACTACGCCAAGTATGTTGACGAGGACGCCGAGCGCGCGTTTGAGCTGTGCCGCGCCGTCGTTTCCGCCGCCCGCGCCACGCGTTCGCGTTATCGTTTGAGCCCCAAGGCCGAGCTCGACGTGGTCGTGCGCGCCGGTGCCGAGGACATCGAGAAGCTCGAGAGCCTGCGTTCGACCATTGAGCCGCTGGCGAGCACCGCTTCGCTGGTCATGGGTACCGATGTCGAGAAGCCGGCCGCGAGCATCGCCGTGGTCGACAGCGGCGTCGAGGCCTTTGTGGTGCTCGAGGGCAAGGTTGATCTTTCGGCCGAGAAGGCGCGCCTGGAGAAGGAGATCGCCGCGGCTCAGAAGGAGCTCGCCGGCTGCGAGAAGACCCTTGCCAACGAGGGCTTTGTGGCCAAGGCCGCGCCCGCGGTGGTCCAGAAGAAGAGGGACCGTACAGCTGAGCTCAAGGAGATCCTGGCGGCGCTGACTGCTCAGGTTGCTGACTTCTCGTAAGCGGTACTGGGGGACGCGGTTTGGGGCATTGCTCGCTACTGCGGACAGTCCTGCTCGCACAAAGGCCACATTAAGTGGCCTTCGGCTCGTGCGGAACTTGTATCGAGCAAAGCCCCAAACCGCTCCCATAGCGGTTACGTGGTTGTTTGCAACTTGTTAGTTAGGGCCACTTGGTTGCGGCCTTGACTCTGCTGCAAAGCGGTGTTTGGCTAATATTTTGAATGGGAGGGGCTCGTTGTTGCTTACGGGCCTCTTTTTATGTTGAGGGGACTTTGGGTTATGGCTAAGCGTTCTGGGTCGTATGTCGTTCCTTTCTCGTTTGAGCTGCTTTCGTTTGATGAGGCTGTGGGGCTTGCTGCTGATACGGGGCGGATTTCTGGGGATGCTGGTCCTTTGCTCGAGACGGTTGTCGATATGCTCGATGAGCTGGGGCGTCCGGATGAGTATTTCGATTGCATTCAGGTTGCCGGTACCAATGGCAAGACTTCGACCACGCGTTTTTCGGCTGCTATCCTTCGCGGCGAGGGGCTCAAGACCGCGCTGTATACGTCGCCGCAGCTGGTGCGCTATCCTGAGCGCATGGAAGTCGATGGACGCGTCGTGATCGATGAGGCGTTTGCCCGTGGCGTTTCTGCCGCTGTTGAGGCGGGACGTCGCGTGAATGCGCACCGTGTGGCGGCGGGGGAGCGCGCCTATACCATCACGCCGTTTGACCTGCTGACGGCCGCCGCACTTGTTGTGTTTGCCGAGGCTTGCGTGGACGTGGCTGTGCTCGAGGTTGGTATGGGCGGGCGCTGGGACGCCACGAGTGCGACCGATCCCGTCGCCGTTGCCATTACGGGTATTGGGCTCGACCACACACGCATTTTGGGCGATACGCTCGAGGCCATTGCGGGGGAGAAGGCTGCGGTTATTAAGCCTGGGCGCCTTGTTGTTTTGGGCGAGGGCACGCATGAGGCGAGCGTTCAGCGTGTGATGGATGCCCGTTGCCGCAAGTGCGGCGTCGTGCCACTCGTGGTGAGCCACGCCACGACTAAGGTGCCGGAGCATGTGGGCGACACGGTTGAGTTTAGCTGCACCACGCCGCGTGCGATCTATACGTCGAGCATGGTCAAGCCGGCCTATCAGCCGCAGAATGCCGCGTGCGCGATTATGCTTTGCGAGGGGTATCTGGGTCGCGAGCTCGACCACGATGCGCTCGATGCTTCACTTATGGGCTGCCCCACGCCGGGTCGCTTTGATGTGCTGGGAATTAATCCGCTCAAGTTGATTGATGCCTGCCATAACCCTCAGAGCTGCGAGAACTTTGTGAGCGCGCTGGACGAGATCGATCCGTGCGTAGAGAATCGCCCCACGCTGCTATGTGCCGCGCTGGCCGACAAGGACGTGGCGGGCATTGTTGACGTGCTGATCCCGGCTTTCCCGCGCGTGGTCGTGACCCAGACCGATTCCGATCGCGCCCTGCCGGCAGAGGAGCTCGCCGCCCTCGTTGATGCCGATAAGCTCGCGGGCGTATACCCCAGCGTTTCCGGGGCCCTTGCAGCTTTCAAGGCCGCGGGCGAGCCCTTCGTAGCAGCCGGCACCATCACCCTAGCCGGCGAAGTAGCCGGCCTGCTGCGCTAACCCATCCCCTCATCAGTTGCGGTGAAATACGGACTGTTTTACAAGCCAGAAGCCTCAAACAGTCCGTATATCACCGCAACTCAAAAGCAGTCAATTTGGGACGGGGCTTTTTTGGCCGTCCTGTGCCCCCGAGTTGACTCGCTCGCCACGAAATGGGCCCATCTACTACGTTTGGCCGGTAACCCTTGACCATACCGAGAATTGTGAAATCAAAACCGCAGGTAAAGGGGTTGCCATTTTTTAAAAAAGACCCGCATGGTCGACCCATGCGGGTTAAACGTAGCAGATAGCCCGCTTTCGTGGCGAAGCGTTGGCAGGATGCGGCAAAGGGGCTGCCCCTTTGCCGCATTGCCTAGTCTAGGCGGATCGGATCGTGGGGGTAGGCGTTGAGAATCTCGACGCCGGACTCGGTGACCAGGGCCAAGTCCTCGATGCGGACTCCGGTGCGGCCGGGGAGGTAGATGCCCGGTTCGATGGAGAACGTCATGCCCGGCTCTACGACCTGCTCGTTGACGAGCGAGACGTCGCCCGGCTCGTGGTCCTGCAGGCCGATCGAGTGACCCAGGCGATGCGTAAAGTATTCGCCGTAGCCCGCGTCTTCAATCACATCGCGTGCGGCGCGGTCCAGGTCGCACATGCGAACGCCCGGTGCGATGAGCGCCTCGGCGGCCTCGTTGGCGTGGCGCACGATGTCGTAGATGCGCGCGGTCTCCTCGTCCGGCTCGCCCCAAAAGAACGTGCGCGTCATGTCCGAGCAATAGTTGCAGCGGCGTCCGCCAATGTCGAACAGCACCACGTCGCCACGCTTGAGTACCGTGTCGTCGGGCTCGTGGTGCGGGTCGCCGGCGTTGGCGCCAAAGCTCACGATTGGCGGAAAGCTAAAGTCCTCGCAGCCGTGCTTGCGATACAGACTGAGCATCTGGTCGGCAATTTCGCGCTCCGTCACGCCTTCATGGCTGTCTCTTATACACATCTCCGAGCCCACGAGACGTAGAGGAAGCTCGT
>USEK01000099.1 GCA_900553705.1 uncultured Collinsella sp. | reverse complement strand
CTACACTCGACTAGTCGTCGGCAGCGTCAGATGTGTATAAGAGACAGCCTTTGTATATGTTGGGGCCGGGGCCCCGCGATGTGACACGAGCGTCATTGTACCCTCGTTTGCGAGCGGGAGTCATTTGCGATGCATTTGGGCCGAGCGTGTTTGCAATACGATGGGCCCAAGCGAATGGGCGGGCTTACTGAACTTTGCTGGCGAACTCGAGGTATTGCATGCGCTGCAGCTTATCGATCGTCGAGGTGTATGGGCTGTCTTCAGATTCCAAGTCGTAGCGCAGCCCGTCGGCACCAAGATAGCCGGCGACATTGATGGTGGGCACATCTGACCTTGTTGCAAGCAGGGCCTTTTGATAGTCGGTGAGCGGGGCGCCGATCTTATTAAGGGTAATGGCTGCAATCTCGTTTGCCCCGACGGTGTCGTAGACGTTGAGCTCGGTATTGCCGGCGATTTCATAGTTAGCCCAGACGAAATAGGTCGACTGATAGACACGGAAAGCGTGGCTTGCCGTATCTTCCTGAGGGTACAGCTCGTCGTTGAGAGTCGTTGCGGCGCTCGGCTGATGGTCGCCAAAAAAGACAAGGACAACCGGTCTGCCGATATTGCGGAGCTCGTTGATGAAGTACTCGAGGTCCCGGTCGGATGCGTTGATGCAGGTGAGATAGGTGTTGAGCGCGCTATTGGCGCCCTCGCTGGCTCCCTCGACCCAATAGTTTGTCAGCTCTTCGGCGGGAACGGTGCCATAGTCGTAGCCGCCGTGATTTTGCATCGTGACGTCAAAGATGAACTGCGGCGCTTCGTCGGTTCTAAGCAGGTCGAGTATCTTGTCGTAGGTGGCGTAGTCGCATACGCCGGCATGGTAACAGGGCGCACCTTCGAAATCGCCGATTGAAAGAAAGTCTCCAAAGCCCAGCTGCTGATAGATTTTATCTCGATGGTAGTTGACGGGGTTTTGCGGGTGCATAGCGGTAGCGGTATACCCAAGCTCTTTAAGGTCCTTTGCCAGGCTGTTGACGCCATTCATCTGATACAGCTGATAGGGGATTTTGCCTAATCCGACAAAGGCCGTTGTCGCTCCGGTCAAAAATTCGAATTCGGAGTTTGCCGTTCCGCCACCGGTGACCGAAGCGAGCATGGTGCCGCGAACAAGTGTGTCGGGAAGCGAGTTGTAGAATGCGGGGCCGGCGTACCCGGCCGCCTGGAGCTGCTCAAAGCACGAAAGGTCGCTAAAACTCTCGTTCATGACGGCAACAATCGTCGGCTTGATTTCATTGAACTGGGCAACGGCCGCCGCGCGCTGCTCGCTCGAGCCATACGTGCTGTCGTAGATGGCGGCGAGCTCCTGCTCGATGCTCTGCGCCTCATCGGGCGTATAGTCTTCGGGCTTCTCAATGGGCAACTCGTTGACCATTTCGGTGAACGAAGTGATAAAACCCTGAGACGCATACGTGGTGATGGGCTGCCAACGGTCAAATCCAAAATTCAGCGCCTGCTCCAAGTCGATGCTGGAAAAGCCCGAGAGCCCCACAACGGTCACTAGCAGAAAAGCGCAGAGGTTAGCGGCGATTGCGGGGAACACATGGGTGGGCGTACGGAGCTTTCTCGGTCGGATAAGCGAAAGAAGCCCCAGGGAAATCTCCAGCAGGGCTAGAGAGGTTACGATTCCGGCGGTAAAGGTAAACTCGTATCCCTCGCTCACTTCCATTGCGGTGCCAAGGGCCAAGATATCGCTTGGCAGGATGGCCTCGCCTTTAAACGTTATGACGAAGTGCTCGGCAATGCCAAGGATGCAACAGGCGACGGGCACGAGGGCCATGACGCCTCCATGACGCTGTCCCAGCAAATAAAGGGAGAGCAGAACCGTCGCGAGCAGCCCGACGGAAAACCCGAATGAGTTGGCGGGAATGCGATAGAACGTTTCGTTACAGGCAATTTCGAGTGAAACGAACGAGAGCGCTGAAACAGCGGCGATGACAAGGATGTCACGGCAAATACAGGCAACCGTTCCCGTCGCAAGATCGGTTTGGTCGATAAGTCCCGAAACCAAGGGCTCGACAAGAAGTATGACGGCGGCAGCACCGAGCGCCGAATAAGAAAGGAGCCATAGGGAACTGTCCTCATTTACGAGCAATTGATTCGTAATCCATGCAGCTACCACGCCGAGCGGGATGAGGAGCGTCGCGCACCAAAAGACGCGGGCAATGGGCGGCTTTTCATTGTGTTTGATTGAAAAATATACGCGCACCACGACGATGGCCACGATAAGGACGGCGATGAATATGGGCAGATTGGCCATGTCGCTCGAAGTGATTTCAAGGGGGATATCTTCGGTCATGGACGTTCCTCTGTTACGGCAAATTAAGTTCAGTATTAGATTACTGTAACCTCTCCACGGTATTTCGAGAAACAAAGCACCCGATACGCAAAGCTAAAGGTCTGCGAATCTTGTATTACGAACATCTGTGCGCGTCGAGTGCGCTAAACTCATCGGCAGTATGATTCGATGCAATAGGAGGCAAGGAGCTTCCATGTCTGATTCTTCTATCGTTATTCGCGGCGCTCGTGAGCACAACCTCCGCGATATCGATGTTTCCATTCCGCGTGACCAACTCGTGGTCATTACCGGTCTTTCTGGCTCGGGCAAGAGCTCGCTGGCATTTGACACTATCTATGCCGAGGGCCAGCGTCGATACGTCGAGAGCCTTTCGAGCTATGCACGCCAGTTCTTGGGCCAGATGGACAAACCCGACCTGGATTCAATCGACGGCCTTTCGCCGGCGGTGTCGATCGACCAAAAGACGACGTCTAAAAACCCTCGCTCGACGGTTGGCACCGTAACCGAGATTTATGACTATCTGCGCCTGCTGTTCGCCCGTGTGGGCACCCCGCACTGTCCCGAATGCGGCCGCGTCATTGAGCGCCAGACGACCGACCAGGTTGCCGACAAAGTCTTGGCGGCGGGGGAGGGTCGCCGCGCGTTTGTGCTGGCACCGGTGGTGCGCGGGCGAAAAGGCGAGTACACCAAACTGTTTGAGGACCTTCGCGCCGAGGGCTTTAGCCGCGTGCGTGTCGACGGCGAAGTGCGCTCGCTCGACGATCCGATCGATCTGGACAAGAAGTTCAAGCACGATATCGAGGTCGTGGTCGATCGCATCGTGATCCGTGAGAACTCTCTGGGCCGTATCGCCGAGTCTGTTGAGCAGGCGACCGCGCTGGCTCACGGCAATGTAAACGTGTACATGCTGCCCGATCGTGATGCTCCCGAGGGGACCGAGGGCGAGCTTCTGGAGTATTCGTTGGCCTTGGCGTGCCCGGAGCATGGACACTCCATTGACGATCTTCAGCCGCGTGATTTTTCGTTTAACGCTCCCTATGGCGCATGTCCTGAGTGCGACGGCCTGGGCTTTAAGAAAACCGTTGATGCCGAGGCGCTGATCGAGGACCCCTCGAAGTCCATTGCCGACGGAGTCTTTGGTAGCCTGTTTGGCAATTCGAACTACTATCCGCAGATTTTTGCTGCGGTCTGCAAACACTTTAAGGTGAGCGCCGATACGCCGTGGGAGGACTTGCCCCCTCGCGTGCGTCGTGCATTCTTGGATGGCCTGGGCGATACGAAGATCTCGGTCGACTACCAAAAGCTCGACGGACGTCGCAGCCAGTGGGATACCAAGTTTTCGGGCGTTCGCAACATCCTGTACGAACGCTATACCGAGACGACGAACGAGAACACCAAGGCGCGCCTGGAGAAGTACATTCGCGAGGAGCCGTGCTCGACCTGCCACGGCGCTCGTTTGCGCCCTGAGATGCTCGCCGTCACCGTGGGCGGCAAGTCCATTTACGAAGTTTGTTGCCTGTCGTGCCGTGAATCGCTCGAGTTTTTTGAGGGCCTGGAACTCACCGAGCGCCAACAGTTTATCGGCGGCCGTATCGTCAAGGAAATTCTGGAGCGCCTGCGTTTTCTGGTCGATGTTGGACTCGACTATCTGACACTCAATCGCGCCTCGGCGACGCTTTCCGGTGGCGAGGCACAGCGTATTCGCTTGGCAACGCAGATCGGCGCGGGTCTCATGGGCGTGCTCTATATTCTGGACGAGCCCTCGATCGGTCTTCATCAGCGTGACAACGAGCGCCTGATCAAGACGCTCGAGCGCCTGCGCGATATCGGCAATACCGTTATCGTTGTCGAACACGACGAGGATACAATCCGTGCCGCCGACTACGTGATCGACATGGGGCCCGGCGCCGGTGTCAACGGCGGACACGTAGTCGCGGCGGGAACGCCTGCTGATATCATGGCGTGTCCTGAGTCGATGACGGGCGCTTATCTGACCGGCAAACGAATGATTCGGGTGCCTGATGAACGGCGCAAGCCCGGTCGCGGCTGCCTTAAAATTACGGGCGCTCGAGCCAACAACCTCAAAAACGTTACCGCCAAGATCGAGTTTGGTACGCTTACGGTTGTTACCGGCGTGTCGGGATCGGGCAAGAGCTCCCTGGTTACCGACACCATTGCGCCTGCCCTTACGAATGCTATTCACCGTTCGACGCGCCCTGTGGGTCCGTATAAAAAAATCGAGGGCATCGAGTGTATCGATAAGGTTATCGATATCGACCAGTCGCCGATTGGCCGCACGCCGCGTTCCAACCCTGCTACCTATATCGGCCTGTGGGATGATCTTCGCGCGCTGTTTGCGAGTACGCCGGAGTCGAAGGCGCGCGGCTACTCGCCGGGTCGTTTCTCCTTTAATGTGAGTGGCGGGCGCTGCGAGGCGTGCAAGGGCGACGGGCAGATCAAGATCGAGATGCACTTCCTTCCCGATATCTACGTTCCCTGCGAAGTTTGCGGCGGTAAACGCTACAACCGCGAGACACTCGAGGTCACCTACCGTGGCAAGACCATCTCGGACGTGCTCGACATGAGCGTCACCGAGGCGCTGGCCTTCTTTGGGAATATCCCGCAGATTAAGCGCAAGCTCCAGACGCTGTACGATGTAGGCTTAGGCTACGTGAGCCTGGGCCAGCCCGCCACGACGCTCTCGGGCGGCGAGGCGCAGCGTGTGAAGCTCGCCAAGGAGCTTCATCGACGCCAGACGGGCAAGACGTTCTATATTTTGGACGAGCCGACGACCGGTCTTCATTTTGAGGACGTCCGCCAGCTGCTCGATGTGCTGCAGCGCTTGGTCGATGCGGGCAACACGGTGCTGGTGATTGAGCACAACCTTGATGTCATCAAGGTTGCCGACCGCCTGATCGATATGGGTCCCGAGGGCGGTAACGGCGGCGGAACCGTCGTGGTTTCGGGC
Organism: uncultured Collinsella sp.; assembly: GCA_900553705.1. Classification (GTDB taxonomy): domain Bacteria; phylum Actinomycetota; class Coriobacteriia; order Coriobacteriales; family Coriobacteriaceae; genus Collinsella. The sequence goes on along the minus strand of USEK01000099.1, from coordinate 395 downwards.
ACACCGGAGCAGGTTGCGGACTGTCCGCAGAGTTATACGGGCAAGTTTTTGGCGCCGTTGCTCAGGCGTGACCGGGAGCGTCAGGCTCAACTTGATGCTCAATAAATAGGCGATTCAGTTTATGGGCGCCATCGACTCCTTGTGATTCGATGGCGCTTGCTGTGTCGAAGTGACGTATGCAGCCGAATTGGACATATACTTAATCCTTGCGTCCGAATGCGAGAGAAAGGATATGTCATGGCAAAGGCTGTAAAGACGCCAAAAACCAATGCGATGCGCGAGCTGGAAAGTGCCGGCATTTCCTATGTTCTACATACGTACGAAGACGATGGTGATGAGTCGGTGGCTGTCTCTTATACACATCTCCGAGCCCACGAGACGTAGAGGAATCTCGT
>USEK01000098.1 GCA_900553705.1 uncultured Collinsella sp. | reverse complement strand
GAGGGAATGTGCACGGAGGTAACGGTGACCTCGGCAGTGTGGTCGGCAGCGCAGCGCTGAATCGCAAGAGACAGAATCTCCTGGGCGGTCTTGTGGCACTCGGCGCGAACCTGCTGCTCGGACTCGCGAATGATCGTGGCGGCCTCGTGGGTGACCTCGCCGCGAACCTTATCGAGGAGCTCCTTGTGGGCGTCCTCGCGGGTAAGGTCGGCGATACGCTCGAGCTCGGAGGTCTGCTTTGCGCAGAGCTCCTCGAGCTCACGGGAGCGCTTCTCGACCTGACCGGCCTGGCTGGACAGCTGATGCTCGCGCTTGTCGAGAGCGTCGTTGCGGCGATCGAGGGATTCCTCGCGCTGCATCACGCGGTTCTCGAGCGTACGAATCTCGTTCTTACGCTGCTTGTCCTCGGCCTCGGCGGCCTGCTTGTTCTTGATGATCTCCTCTTTAGCCTCGAGCAGAGCCTCTTTTTTGAGGGTCTCGGCCTGACGCTTGGCATCACCGATCAGGGACTCAGCCTGTGCGTGTGCCGACTGGATTTTTTCGTCGGCCTCGTGAAGACTACCCTGCTTGGCGGTGCGCATGTAGGCAATGGCGGCGATGGCACCCAAAACGATGCCAACGAGCGCTGCGATGATAGGCATGCTCACTCCTTTTTATGGATTCGTTACACAACAAAGCGAACCGTCCTTACGAACGGCTCGCGACATTTGAGTAATATGGGCGCAGCTTATGCGGGTCGGATACAGATAAACATATAAACAAACTCATCACAGATGAGCACATATCACAAAGCAAATGACAGTGTTTATCGTACGTTGAACCACAACAACTGTCAAATAAATGGCCCCAGCACGGCGGCTAAAACGCGGTGAACGGCAGGGCCACAAAACGCATACGCCTAAACCGCACATTCCTCACGTTCGGCATCGAGACGTGCCTTAACGGCATCGGCGGCGATGTGATACGAGAAGCCCTTGCCCATCAAAAACCGAACCAGTTTTTCGAATCCGCGCGTCTCTGGAACACGCCGCTTGGCGAGCAGGGCTGACGCACGCGCCAAATCGTCTTCGACGGCAAAATAATCCTCCGGATAACCGGGAATGTCATCGAGCACGACATGACGGCGCTTGAGCTCGGTCTCGATTTTACGCTGTCCCCAACCGCGCCGCTTGCGTTCCTCGATAAAGTACGAGCAAAAGCGGTTCTCGTCTAAAAAGCGATACTCGGTGGCGCGCTCGACGGCGAAATCGATCGCGGGCTGGCGAAAGCCGTAGCGTGCCAACTTGTCACAGACCTCACCCGTCGCATGGTCGCGTCGCGATAGCATCTCGGTCACCATGGTAAGTGCACATTTACGCTCGATGAGCTGCACCGCTTCACGAAAGTTATCCCAATCACAGGGAAGATCGGGGCGATTTTTGACATACAGGCGCGCGACCCGCACGGGAATCCAAATGGACCGCTCAAAACCGCCCTCAAGCTCACAATCGATATGTGCGCAAGGCTTTTTGGACGCATACCCGCTCGAGAACGAGGAGGCCGCCTTCTTATCGGGAAAGACGACCGTGGCCTCGGTCACCGTATACGACATGAGCGTAACCGCTACTCGTCGTCATCATCGAGCATGGCGGAACCATCGATGGCGTAAAGCTCGTCAAACTCCTCAGGCGCAGGCTGATCGGTCAGCTCGACCTCGGACGGAGCATCGTCATCAAACTCAAGCCCGCAGGCAAGGCGGACCTTATGCTCAATCTCGTCGGCGCAATCGGGGTGTTCGCGCAGGAACGCCTTGGCGGCCTCGCGACCGTTGCCGAGCTTGTCCTCGCCATAGGCAAACCAGGAGCCCATCTTCTTGCAAATGCCGCACTCGACAGCCATGTCCAGAATCGAGCCCTCCTTAGAGATGCCCGTACCGTACATGATGTCGAACTCAGCAGAACGGAACGGAGCTGCCACCTTGTTCTTAACGACCTTGGCACGCACGCGGTTACCGATAACCTCATCCTTGAGCTTAATGCTATCGATGCGGCGAATGTCGATACGCACCGAAGAGAAGAACTTAAGGGCGCGGCCGCCCGTCGTGGTCTCGGGGTTGCCGAACATGACGCCGATCTTCTCTCGCAGCTGGTTAATGAAGATGCATGTCGTGTTGGACTTGGACAGCGAGCCGGCGAGCTTGCGGAGCGCCTGACTCATCAGGCGAGCTTGCAAACCGACCGTGGTATCGCCGATCTCTCCCTCGATCTCGGCACGCGGGGTCAGCGCGGCGACGGAGTCGACGACGATGGCATCGATGGCGCCGGAACGCACGAGCATGTCAACAATCTCGAGCGCCTGCTCACCCGTATCAGGCTGGGAAATCAGTACCTCGTCGATATCCACGCCAATGCGCGCGGCATACGTGGGATCGAGCGCGTGCTCGGCATCGATAAATGCCACAACGCCACCCATTGCCTGGGCTTCGGCCAGGATCTCGAGCGAAAGCGTCGTCTTACCGGAGGACTCGGGACCGTAGATCTCGACGATTCGGCCGCGCGGCACACCGCCGATACCCAGAGCGGCATCGAGTGCCAGAGCGCCCGTAGGGATGGCCTCGACCTCGAGCTCGGGGCCACCGTCGCCGTACCTCATGATGGAACCCTGGCCGAATTTCTTCTCGATCTCGGCCTTGGTGGTGGCGATCATCTCATCGCGCTCTTTACCCGTCGTGCGAGCATGAACGGTACGTACGGGACCTGAATTCTTGGCCATGAAAAGCCCTCCTCTTAACAACCTGCATCGATAATAAACGAACGGCTGTTCGTGGTCAACCGTTCAGATAAATCATATGCAGCCGACCTTTCCAAAACCCAACCAAACGCCGACCAAACACTGACCAAATGCTTGACCACAAAGGACCAAATATGAACAAGGCAGGCAAAATTACGTCTACAACCAGCACAAACGCCAAATGAGCCTAAGGTCCCTATCTCCACAATTAAGGGGCCCGAAGGCCCCTTAAAACACGTCTATTCCATAGAGTTGAGCACAAGGACAATGCGTCCCAATGCCTCCGCGACCGCATGGGCACGAACACACGAACGGTCGCCCTCATAGTGGCAGCGCACAGAGTCCACGACCGGCACTTCCCCATCAGCCGCGCGATACGCCCAGCCAATATAGAAAGTGCCAGCCGGATCGTCCTCAGTGCCGCCGCCGGGGCCGGCATAACCCGTTGCGCTCACTGCAATATCGCTCTGGTACAGCTCCAGCGAACCCGCCGCCATCTCGCGCGCGGTCTGATGCGACACCGCGGTATAGCGGTCGAGCGTCTCCTGATCAACGCCCAAAACGCGATGCTTGATCTCATCGCAGTAGGTCACCGCACCGCCACGCAGCACCGCCGAGGCGCCCGGGATATCGGCAATCGTCGAGGCGATCATACCTGCCGTCAGCGACTCAGCCGTCGAAACCGTCACGCCCCGAGCGCTCGCGCGCTCGACAATATGACGCGCCAGCTCCTCGTTATGTGCGGAAATCTGCTCAAAAGAGTCCGTCATACCCACCAGGACCTAGACCGAAAAGACGATCTTGCGGCAGTTCCAGAAGTACTGGGCGCCCGAGATAACGGTCAGGACAACGGCAACGGCGTACAGGAAGCGCGACACCGAGTAGATGCCGAGCGTCAGCGCCACCGGGCCAAGGTGCAAGCCGGCCATCGCAAAAACGCACAGGTAACCGCAGATGGAGACCATCGTGGTTGCCGTCTTGTACTTGCCGAGCTTATCGGCCGCAACGACCACACCGGCCGCACTCGCGACCATGCGTAGGGCGCTCACCAGCAGCTCACGGAACAGGATGATGAACACGGACCACACGGTCACAGCGCCAAAATCCAAGAACAGCAGCAGAGCCGAGAACACTAGCAGCTTATCGGCGATGGGGTCCAAGAACTTACCGAAGTCGGTGATCTCATTGCGCGAACGCGCCAGGTAGCCGTCAACTTTATCGGTGCACGACAGGATGACGTACAGAATGAAGGCTGCGGCGGCGAGCGGGCCGTCGAAGGTGCTCCAATCTGTACCGGCAACACTCGTGTGAGAAAGCGCCGACACGATCATGAACACCGGGATAAAGACGATGCGCACACACGTCACGATGTTGGCGGGCGTCCAAACACTCGTCAGTTCCTTATTGCTCTCGTTTGCCACGATGCTCTCCTACTCCACAACATGGCCGATAAGCTCATAGCAGAAGCTATCGGTAAACTCGACCGTCAGAATATCGCCCACGGACGCCTCGCTGGCGTCCAGATGCACCGCGCCATCGGAATCGGGCGCCTGGAACCAAGCATGGCCGATCAGCTCGGCGCCGTCCTCGGTCTCCTCGATGCCGTCGACGATCACCTGGGCGCGCTCGCCCACATGTGCGGCGGTGGCGGCAAAACCGAGCGACTCGGCTAGGTCCATGGCCTCCTGGGCGCGCTCGAGCTTGACCTCCTCATCGACCTGACCCTCCATCTTAGCGGCCAGGCTGCCCTCCTCCTGCGAGTAGGCAAAGACGCTCGTGTAGTCAAAGCCGACGGTGTCCATAAAGTCGATAAGGTCGCGGAACTCGTCGTCGGTCTCGGTCGGGAAGCCGACCATGGCCGTGGAACGGATCACGATGCCGGGGATACGCTCACGCAGATCGCGGAACAGGTCCTCGAGCTCCTGGCGCGAACCAGAACGGCGCATAGCCTTGAGGATGCGCGCGTCGCAGTGCTGCACGGGGATATCGATATAAGGCAGCACCTCGGGCGTATCGCGAATCGTATCGATAAGCTCGTCGGTCATGCCCTCGGGCTGCAGATAGAGCACGCGGACCCAGACGTTGTGCGGGCGCACGGCCTCGGCGACGGCATGCAGCAGCTGCGCCAGATTGCGCGGCGAGCCATCGGTGACGTCTTCGTCGGCAAAGTCGGTGCCCCAAATACCCGTGTCCTGGCCGATCAGCACGATCTCGCGCACACCGCCGGCAACCAGGTCGCGTACCTCAGAGATAATGCTCTCGGCATTGCGCGAGTGATAACGACCGCGGATATACGGAATCATGCAGAAGCTGCAGAAGCGGTTGCAGCCATCGGAAATCTTGACGTAGGCGACAGCGCCCTCGACAGTGCGCTTGACTTGCGGAATATAGGCAGCGATCTCACGCTCGACACCCAGCACGCCATCGATGACCGTCACGATGCCGTCCTCCTCGTCGGCCTTCACAAAGGCAGCGACCTCGGGCAGCTCGTCAGGCAGGTCGTCGCCATAGCGCGACGGCACACAGCCGCACATGACGATGGGACAAGAACGAACGCCGTCCTGAACCTCGTTGGCGAGCTCGAGCGTGGTCTCGATGCTCTCGGACGTTGCGGAGGCGAGGAACGAGCATGTATTGACGATGGCGATATCGGCATCCTGTGGGTCGAATGCCTCCTCGTAGCCCGCGGCGGTCAAAAGAGAACGCATGCGGTCGGTGTCAACCTCGTTCTTAGCGCACCCGAGGGTGATGTAGAGCACGGAGCCCAACGGTGTATCCATGTTGGAGAGCAGTCCTTTCGAATGATATTAGCGGTAGTTGGTGAACTGCAGCGGCTGGCCGTAGTCCTGGTCGCGCAGGAACTGGATCACGGTCTGCAACGCGTCCTTCGAAGCAGAGGAACTGTCTCTTATACACATCTCCGAGCCCACGAGACGTAGAGGAA
>USEK01000097.1 GCA_900553705.1 uncultured Collinsella sp. | reverse complement strand
GCGACACCGCAGGCGATGGCAATGTTACGTGGCTTCATGACGGCTCCTCTCGTCCTGTTAGCGCAATTGTCGCAAAAGGAGCGCGGGCATGATGGCTCAACTTGGTGAGCGGCGCGGAATTAAGCACGGAATGAAGAGTGCGGCGCTGGCGTGGCGGGGTATGCTGGAGGGGACCATCAACCCAGCGAAAGGGGAGAGCATGACGGATCAGGAAACGCCCGAGCGCGCGCATGTGACGGCCGACGATATCGAGGCCGCCAACGATCTTATCGACTTTATCGAGGCGTGCCCCAGCATGTTCCATACGGCGGCGACCATTATGGCCGAGCTCGACGAGGCGGGCTTTACCTATCTGCCCGAGAACGCGGCATGGGACATCGAGCCGGGCGGACGTTATTACACGCAGCGCAACACCTCGAGCGTTGTTGCCTTTAAGGTGGGCGAGGACCTGGCCGCGACGTGGGGCGAGGATGGCGTTGCCGGTGACTATCATTTTCAGCTCACGGCGTCGCACAGCGATTCGCCGACGTTTAAGGTCAAGGCTGTGCCCGAACTCGACGGCGCGGGCGAGACGCTGCGCCTGAACACCGAGGCCTACGGCGGCATGATCGACTACACCTGGTTCGATCGCCCGCTGGCGCTCGCGGGCCGCGTACTGGTGCGCGAGGGCGACCGTATTGAGAGCCGCCTGCTTGCCACCGAGCGCGAGGTCGCTATCATTCCGAGCCTTGCTATCCATATGAACCGCGGCGTTAACGAGGGATTTGCTCCCAACCGAGCCGTTGACCTGTGCCCGCTCATCAGCGCCGGTGATCTTAAGCAGGGAGATTTTGATGCCCTGATTGCCGATGAGCTGGACGTCGAGCCCGATCAGATTTTGGGCCGCGATCTGTTCCTGGTCAATCGTCAGGATGCACGCATTTGGGGCTGGGCCGACGAGTTTATCTCGACGCCCAAGCTCGACGACCTGGCCTGCGCCTACACCTCGCTGCAGGCATTTTTGGATGCCGAGAATGCGCACGACGTCTCGGTCTTCTGCTGCTTTGATAACGAGGAGGTTGGCTCCGAGACCAAGCAGGGCGCCATGTCGACGTTCTTGGCCGACGCGCTGCGCCGCATCAACGGATCGTTGGGCTTTGACGACGAGTCGTACCATCGCGCCCTTGCCGCATCGATGCTCGTGAGCTGCGATAATGCGCATGCCGTGCACCCCAACCACGCCGAGAAGTGCGATGCCCGCAACCAGGTGGTGCTCAACGGCGGCATCGTCATCAAGGAAGCCGCCAACCAGCACTACTGCACCGATGCCTTTAGCCGCGCGGTGTTCCAGGCCATCTGCGATGACGCCGATGTGCCCACGCAGGCCTTCGCCAACAAGAGCGACATGGCCGGCGGCTCCACGCTCGGCAATCTGTCCAACATGCAGGCGAGCATGCACGCCGTGGACGTGGGCCTGCCGCAGCTTGCCATGCACTCGAGCTACGAGACCGGCGGCGTGCGCGACGTGATGTACGCCATCCGCGCCCTCACCGCCTTCTACGAGCGCGACCTAACCATCAACGGCGCCGAAAGCGTGGAGCTCTAAAATCGACCAAAATGAGATAACAATCTTGGCAGGTTCTGTCTGGGCAAATGCCAGTGGCATTGCAAGCCGATAGGGCTCTAAAACGCCGCAGGTCGAATATAAGTCAGTGAGAGCCCGCCGTTTGAGCCAAGGTGCCGTGAAATGAAAAGGCGCTGACCTTCTGGTCGCGCCTTTGAAATTGAACGGCACCTTGGCCAAACGGCGGGCTCGCAGCGTCGAGGGGTTCCGGCGTTTGGTAAAACGCCGGAACAACCTAATGCTCGATCCAGCAGCGAAGCGTCTCGCCAGCTTGCAGGTGACGCAGATTCTCCGCGGCGATGTCGACCACGTTATTGAGCGTGGCGGCTAGGTGGAACCAGCCGGAGACGTGTGGCGTGATGAGCATGTTGGGCGCATCCCACAGGGGGCTTGTCGCAGGCAGTGGCTCGGGGTCGGTGACGTCGACCGCGGCGCCGGCGAGATGTCCCGACTCCAGAGCGGCAACCAAATCGTCGGCAACCACAAGATCGCCTCGGCCGCCGTTGGCAAAGAACGCGCCCGGCTTCATCGCGGCAAAGAACTCGGCGTTCGCCAGACCGCGTGTCTCGGGTGTGCTCGGCATAAAGGACGCGACGATGTCGGCCTCTGCCAGGCGCTCAGGTAGGGCGTCCATGCCGTCCATGTCTTCAAACACAATGGGATAGACGAGCGGATGGCGCTTGATGCCGCGGACGTGCGCGCCCATGTTGCGGCAGAGCGTGGCAAAGTGGCCGCCGATATCGCCCGCGCCCAGCACCAGCACGTTGGCGTTTTTGAGCGAGGTAACCGGGCCTAAATCCTCCCAGCGATGCTCGCGCTGCAAGTCGTGATAGCCGGGCAGGCGCTTCATCATGGAAAGAGCCATGGCAAACATATGCTCGCTCACGGCCTGACCGTAGGCGCCGATTGAGCAAGACAGCTTGGCTTCAGCCGGCACGGTGCCGGCGGCAAGGTAGTCGTCATAGCCGGCGGTCTGCAATTGCAACAGCTGGAGATGCTCGCATGCCGTGAGCATGTCGGGGTCGATGTTGCCCAGGATCACGTCGGCATCGGCGACCTGCTCGCGCGTGGCGGCGTCGGAGCTCGTGTAGATAAAGTCCTCGCCCGGAGCGCTCGACTCAAGAATTGCGCGATGGCGGTCGTTGACGGGCAACAAAACCAGGATGTTCACAAACAGTCCTCTCCGCTCAACCTGCCAAAAAGGGACAGGTTTATTTTGGCAGGTTGTATCAGGCAAAACGTTCAAATAAAACGCCGGATACAAGACGAGCGTGCCCGTCAGCATCCGGCGCATCCACAGCTACCAGCTCAACAGTTCGTAGCCGTCCTCGGTCACCACGAGCTGTACCTCGCACTGGGCCGAATCGCTACCGTCCTTGGTGCGCACGCACCAACCGTCGCCCTTGCTGATCTTGATGTCGGGTGCTCCGGCGTTGACCATGGGCTCGATGGTAAAGACCATGCCCGGGGCCATGATAGTGTCCACATCGGGTGCCTCGGTGGTAAAGCCCACGAACGGGTCCTCGTGGAACTCCTTGCCAATGCCGTGTCCGCCGTACTCGCGCACCACGCTAAAGCCGGCGCCCTCGACCGTCTTTTGCACGGCCTCGGCCATAACGGACAGCGGCAGCCACGGCTTGACGGCCGCCAGACCCGCCTCCACGCTGGCGCGGGTGACGTCGACCAGGCGCTGGCGCTCGGCAGAGACCTCGCCGATGCAGAACATGCGGCTCGAATCGCTAAAGTAGCCGTCAAGAATCGTGGAGCAGTCGACGTTGATGATGTCGCCCTCGTGCAGCACGTCCGTATCGCAGGGGATACCGTGACAGACCACGTCGTTGATCGAGGTGCACACACTCTTGGGGTAGCCCTCGTAGTTGAGGTCGGCCGGCGTGCCACCGTGCTCGACGGTGTAGTCGTAGATCATCTGGTCGATCTGGTTGGTGGTCATGCCCGCGGCGATGTGCTCACCTACGTAGTCGAGTACGCCCACGTTGATGGCTGCCGAGCGTTTGATGCCCTCGATATCGGCGGGCGTCTTGTAGAGCGTACGGGGCAGAACCTCCCAGCCCTCCTCCCACAGGCGCTCGAGGCGCTCGTCGAAGGCGCTGTGGCATTTCTTGTACTTCTTGCCGCTGCCGCACCAGCAAGCGTCGTTGCGGCCAGGCACGGGTCCTTTGTCATACATGGCTAACTTCCTTTCATCCGCAGCTAGTATAGCCCACCCACGCGTCCATAAAAGTTGCGGTGATATAGTTCCGATTTAAGCGGTTTAACAGCACAAATAGGAACTATATCACCGCAACTGATGGGGCGGGATGGCGGGCACTAGCTGCTGCGTGGTTTTGCTAGTAGCTCACCTGGCAGGGAATGCCGAGGGCGCGCACGCGTGCGGCAATCGTGTCGAGCACCTCGGGCGCCGCTTTGGCAAGGCCGGCGACCGGTGTCTCGCGCGCCACCGTGTAAATGGTCGCCTCCTGCGGGCGAATGCGCTCGAGCGCCGCGAGCCAAGGGCCGACGTACTCCTCGCCGGTGTTATCGAGAGACTTGCCCCAGTACTCGCCACTCATAAACATCGTCTGGATAATGATATGGCCGTTAAAGCTCGCGAACGTCTCGATCTGGTGCTCCACATCGTAAGGGCCAACGGGTTGATCGAGCAGCTGGATAAATGCCGGATCGACCGTATCGAGCTTGAGGATGTTGTCGTCGACCATCATGAGCGCATCGCGCACCTGGGGACGGCCGGCGCGTGTGCCGTTGGAGAGCACGGCAATCTTGGTGTTTGGGGCCAGCTGGTCGCGAAGCGCGACGGCACCGGCGATGGTCTGCGGAAACTCCGGCGCGGCGGTGGGCTCGCCATTGCCGGCAAACGTGATTACATCGGGCAGCTCACCCTCGATTGCCATCTCGTGCAGCTTGGCCTCGAGTGCGTCGAGCACCACGGCAGCCGTGTTATACGGCTCGTGGCAGGGGCGCTCGGCGTTGAGGCCGTTCTCGCAGTAGATGCAGTCGAACGTGCAGATCTTGCCGCTCGCCGGCATCATGTTGACGCCGAGCGAAAGGCCCAGGCGACGGCTGCGGACGGGCCCAAAGATGGGGCTGGCATTTAAAAACGTAGACATAGGCATATGCTCCTTGGGACAGTTGAGCTTAAGCATAGCATCGGTCTTCATGTGGGTCGCGGGTTTGGGTGCTGTTGTTTAGGCAGAAACCTTGCAATCGAGTGAGTTTCCGAAACCCTGTCATGAAAGAGTGCGAGTCGGGTACAGTAAGCGCATTCATGTACGCACAAAATGACGCCATCTGGCCAAGCCGCACCCCGGCACGGTCTGGTGGTGTTGACGATGGGACCACAGTATGGATTTTACGGTCGAGAATGCGGGCACCACGATCGCCTGCCGCGAGTATGCCGGCCCGGTTGCATCGTCCGATGCACCCGCCTTGGTATGCGTGCACGGTGCCTGCGTCGACGGCGTCTTTTTTGACGCCATCGCCCGCGAGCTCGCCTGTGACCATCGCGTCATTGCTTACGACCGCCGCGGTTGCGGCGAGAGCGGCGACGCTGCAGACGGACGCTACGACCTCGCCGCCCAGGCCGCCGACCTGCAGGCTGTTATCGAGCATATTGGTGCTCCGGCAAACGTGCTCGCGCACAGTGCCGGTACGTTGGTGGCCCTGGAGCTTCTCCGTGCAAACCCCGCCATAATCTCGCGTGCGATTCTGCATGAACCCGCCGTGACGGATGAGGGTGCCGGCCTGGGCGCGGCCCCGGTTTTGCTCGAGATGATCGCCGCGGGAAAGGTCTCCAGGGCATTACGGGCCTTCTTGGGCGCCATCGGCGATTCGGATCCTGAGGCTCCCAAGTTAACCGAGGCAGAAGCCAAGCATGCCCTGCGCAACGGCCGCAGTTTCATGGCGAACGAATACGGGATTACTATGACCTGCGTTCCCGATTGGGATAGCGTTCGCGCGTCGAAAACGGTGGCCGCCGTGCTTTTGGGCGAGCTCTCGATTGGTACGCCCCGCGAGGCGGGAACGAGGATAGCGGCTGAGCTTTTGGACCTGTCTCTTATACACATCTCCGAGCCCACGAGACGTAGAGGAATCTC
>USEK01000096.1 GCA_900553705.1 uncultured Collinsella sp. | reverse complement strand
CACGCGCATCATCGGTGCCCCCGGTGAGCTGGGCGCCACCAAGACTCGCGAGCTTTCCGATCAGACGCGCGCCATGGTGCGTCCCGTCTCGGGCGTGAGCGGCCAGAATACCGCCCGTAGCTCGGTTTCGGGCTCCACCGGCTCCTACGAGGTCGAAAAGCCCAAATCCAACAAGAACAAGATCATCGCCGCCGTGGTGGCAGCCGTTGCCGTCATCGGCATCGTGGTGGCCTTTGCCACAGGACTCTTTGGCGGCGAGCAGGTCACCGTGCCCGATGTGCTGGGCAAGGACCAGCAGACTGCCGTCGAGCTGATCAAGGAAGCCGGCCTCGAGGTCGGCACCATCGACCAAAGCTACAACGACGATGTCGACGAGGGCAAGGTCGCCGAGCAGACGCCCAACGGCAACACCAAGAAGGCCAAGGGCACCAAGGTGAACCTGGTAATCTCCAAGGGTCCCAAGCCCTCCGAGAAGGTTGAGGTTCCCCGGCTTGTCGGCCTGACCAAGGACCAGGCCGAGGCCGCGCTGGCAAGCGTTGGCCTGAAGGGCAACGCCTCCGAGGAGGCCAACGAGGCCGATGAGGGCCAGGTCTTTGAGCAGGGCACCGAAGCCGGTAAGGAAGTCGCGAAGGGCACGACCATCTCGTACAAGGTCTCGAGCGGCCCGGATACCACGTCCGTCCCCGATCTGACCGACATGACCGAGGCCCAGGCGCGCAACGCCCTCGATATGGCAGGCTTTGGCGTCGACGTTAGCTACCAGGAGAACGACTCGGTTACCGAGGGCACCGTGATCAGCTGGAACCCCAGTGGCAAGCAGAAGCCCGGCGCCACGATTACCGTCGTCATTGCCAAGAAGTCCGGCAAGGCCAGTGTTCCGGGCAACCTGTACGGCAAGAGCATCTCCGCCGCCGTCACCGCGCTCAACAACGCCGGTTTCTATAACATCGGCTTCTGTGACCAGAACGGCAATCCCGTAAGCGGTAACGAGGATGCCACCGTTACGGGCGTCTCCCCCACTGGCAAGCAGTCCACCGACAGCACGATTACGCTGACGGTCGCACTTTCTGGCTCGGGTTCGGGCTCTGGCTCGGGCACGGGTGACGATTCCGGTACGACCAACTAGTCGCCACCCCACCGCTCATCACGGCTCTCGCCGAAAACATATTCGCTCACAGGCGCCCGCTTGCTCCCCCAGCAAGCGGGCGCTTCGTTTTTGACATGGCATTGAACCAGAAGAACCCGGCACCGTAGCGGTACCGGGCTCGATATTCCTCTGGTGCCCCCGGGCGGATTCGAAAACTCCCCCGCGGGGAAATGAGTGACGCGGGTGTCGACGGCTCGAATCCTGCCCTTAGACCAGAAGAGCCCGGCACCGTAGCGGTACCGGGCTCGATATTTCTCTGGTGCCCCCGGGCGGATTCGAACCGTCGACACCCGCTTTAGGAGGTCTTGTATTTCTATTTGACCTGGTTTTTTATAATTTCTTCTGGATTCGTATAACAGCATGTAAAAAGGCTATTTTTAAGAAGCTCGACTTATAAGATTCAAAAACTTTCTACCCTAATTCTACCCAATCACTCTTGATTGGGTAGAATTTTGAGGGTAGGCTAGGGGCAAGCCTTTAAGGGCTTGCCCCTAGCCTACCCTCAAGGAATTCCATCATGAGCACCAGACCACGAGTCATCGGAAACGGCAGCGTATACCAGGTTAAAGAGGGCGTATTCCAATACCGCTTCAACCTCGGCAAAGATCCAAAGACCGGCAAGTATGCCTATTCACCCAAGAGGACACTACACTGCGAAGGCGTGAACAAGCGAACACGGAACGCGATGCTCCGCAAGGCTTTGGAGGAATACAAGGAAGAGTTGAACTCCGGGCTCGTCCGGGATAACGGAAATCGAACCGTCGCGGAATATGCCAAGGACTTTCACAGTTTAAGGATAGGTAGCCTTTCGCCGCTCGCCTACGCCCGTGAGGGCAACTACATTAGCCACATTCAGAAGATGTTCGCCCACGTCCGGCTTGCCGATCTCCACCCAGACGATATACGGCACATTTACGCAGACGCTCGCAAAAAGGGAATGTCGGAAGCCGAGCTGCACGGAACGCACGTCAAACTCCGACAGATTCTTCAGGATGCCGTGGACAACGAGCTCATCCTTCGCAACCCGTGCACACCAGTCAAGCTTCCCAAACCAACTTACAGGGAAAGAACTCCGCTTACGGCAGACGAGGCTTCACGATTTCTGTCTTGCCTCATGGATGAACCACTGTCGGCCAAGGCAACGGGCACCATGCTCTTGCTCCAATGTGGTCTCCGACGCGGCGAAATGCTCGGCTTGACTTGGGGCGACATCGATCTTGGGCAGCGCACGTTGAGCGTGTCGAAGCAGTTCACCAATGACAAGACTCTCCGACCGCCAAAATCGAAGATGAGCCGACGCACCATAGCAATCAACGACTCCCTGGCCTGCTATCTCAGCAAATGGAAGCTGGAACAGCGGGCGCAGCTCAACCGATACACTCTCGATCAGGACGACAAGACGCCTATCGTTAACGGCATAAAGGTCGTCACGATCGAGGATGACATATACGCCACAGTCGTCAACGTAGACGGCCACAACTTCGACCGATGGTTCCGCGACTTCTGCGTCGATAACGGCTTTGGAAGCTACAACAATATCACCAGAAGATTCCAGCGAAACGGCAAAGAGCACGTGAGGGGCACGGGATACAGTGGGCTCGTCCCCCACGCCCTGCGGCACACGCAAGCGACGCTCCTAATCGGAGAAGGCGCAGACGTGAAGACTGTCCAGGCAAGACTTGGACACGCATCTCCAAGTACGACGCTCTCCATCTACTCCCACGCCATCGAGGCAAACGATCGTAAGGCAGCAGATGCCTTCGGCGAGCTCATTTCCCAAGAGAGCAATTCATAACGGAAGGGCCGAGATATACCCGGCCCTTCCCTTGCTTTGAACATAGATGGACTAATGGCGATAGACCATCGCTCCATATGGAGCTTTATCCTCCCAGGAAAACGATGAGGCGTCGCGAATGGGGAAGACGCCGATTATAGGTGCCTTCGTCCATTCGTCGGTATTCAGAATCGCGCCGTCCTTGTCATAGATCGGCTCGACCTGAGAACTCTGGACATCACGAATCCCCGGCCATTTATCAGCTATTGCGTTAAGCACCTCATCCGTAGGACAG
Source organism: uncultured Collinsella sp. (assembly GCA_900553705.1). GTDB lineage: Bacteria > Actinomycetota > Coriobacteriia > Coriobacteriales > Coriobacteriaceae > Collinsella. Next base: position 2,523 of record USEK01000096.1, on the reverse strand, counting down.
GCTTCCTTTGAGGAAAGATAAACATAGTGCGGAATTGCATCGCTTGCGTTCCGCACTTCAAGGACGAAAGCATAGTCGCATGATGAGGCGTTTGGCTCATTGACCACAGGCCAATCGTCAGGGACAACGAGATACGAGCCACCTCGCAGGTCCACGCGTTTCATTGACGGCCCCTTATCAACAAGGCTGTCTTGCGGAACAAATTGCAGCATATGGTTACGAAGAGCCTTGTAATAAGAGAGCTTGTCATTTAAATCGTCGGCAGCGAGCGACAGGGACTCAGCATCGCCATATCCACTAAGCTCATCCTGAATAGACTTGACCCGCTGCGCACAAAAAGCACTCAGCTCTGCAGCCGCACCCTTGTTGACGCGGAGACAGAGACTCGCGAGAAGGTCGACCACTTCCCCCGGAGTCTTAAACTCTTGCGGATGTTGTTCCTTGAACATGCTGATGTTGTCATCGGTCTGTTCAAGGACGGTCGTCCCAAACTTTCGTTTTTTCGGTTTCCTGGAACGTTCCATTTCATCCTCCAATCGATTTTCATTGCAAGTATAACCCTGTTTTTCGAGGTAAAAGCGCTTATCCGAAACTTTTCAGAATCTTTTCTGAATCTTCAGCGCCTCGATTGCCAGAAGCAGTATCATCGAATTGCACAGATAAGCGAATGCCGGAATGGAGGTGCCCGAAGAAGGCCATAGAAACAAAAAGCCGCCCACCCCTCCCCTCTAGTCGCCAAACTGAGGTGGGGAGGAGTGAGCAGACCAAAGGAGATTCTACCATGGTAGATTCCGCTGTTCCCAAAGCGGGTATCGTACCCGCTCCTCCTCGCGTCGTTCTGGGACGCGAGCGTCTGCTCGGCGTCACCGAGATTCGTGAGTTGACCGGGCTTGGGGAGGTTGCCGCCGCATCGCTCATGAAAGAGAGCGGTCGCTGCCTCAAGCTTCATAGCCGCCTCTTCGTCATCGAGTCCAGCTTTTTTGAGTACCTTCACGAGTTGGAGGTGTCGGATCCGTGCAGCCTGTAGCCAATAGCTCATTCAACGTCGAAGCCGATCAGCTCAAGACCTATATCGAGGAAATGAACGGGCGTAAGCCCATGGCTCATATACGCAGCCTCCCCTCTCTCGACAAGCTCATCGGAGGCGTCGTACCCGGAATCCTGACCATAGTCGGAGCGGCACCCGCTGCCGGCAAGACGACGCTCCTCAAGACCATCTCCGACGACCTCGCATCCCAAGGCGTGCCCACCGTCTTCTATTCCGCGGAACTCCCCGCGTATCGCATCGCCCAGAAGGGCATCACGCGCCTCGGCAATGGAAACTTCAGCCTTTCCGAGGCGACCGGGACCATCCCCGAGAAGAGGGAGGCATTTGAGCACGCCTGTGCCATCTACGCCGAGACCGTAGCACCTAACTCGTGCATCATGGACAGCCAAACGTCCATGGAAGATCTCGGGCGTTGCATCGGTGATTGCATTCACGAACGTGGGCAGCGCCCTGCCGTTTTTGTGGATTACCTTCAACTCATTGCAGCAACCAATTTCAATGTTCGCGCGGAAGAACGCGTTGTCATCACCGCTTGCGTCCAAGCCCTGGGCAACATCGCCCGGACGTATGACGTCCCCGTTTTCCTGATAAGCAGCGTCGCGCGCGATAAGTACAACGATGCGAACACCGAGCTCAACGTCTTCGCTGGCTCGCAGGGTATCGACTACGGCTCCGACAACGCTCTCTTCCTGCAGGTCGACGGCAGGGACAAGAAGGAGCGGAGGTACAACTCAGAGCTAGATGTTCGTCCCCTGCTCGTTCGCGTCCTTAAGGCACGCTATGGCACGCTTGGGAGCGCCAAGCTCACCTTCGACGCGCCCCATGCCACCTTCTATGACCAGGAGGGCTAGGCCATGCGCGGCAACAGCAAGACTGCGCATATCAACGTCCGAATGACCGAGGAGGAGCGTGCCGTCATCATGGCGCGCTCCTCCTCTTTTGACATGGCCCCATCGACGTTCATGCGCGAAGCTGCCCTCCGCATCGGGCAGAAGCCCGTCAAGGTCGCCGACGAGGCGACCTTGCGGCAAATCCTCCACCAGATGAAGAAACAGGGCGGAAACCTCAACCAGGCCGTCCATGCCGCAAACGCCTATGGCGTGGATGCGCAGACGGCCCGACAGCTCACGGAGGCCGTCCGACTGGTGTCGAGCACGGCCTCGCAGCTTTCAAACCTCATCTCCAAGAATCGAGAACTATCATGAAAACCAAGATGCTCACAGCGCTCCTATCATCCCTTTTCCTAGCGATCCTCGCATGCCCCGTACTCGCCGCCCCCATCGACATGCTCGTCGCCGGGTACGGACTCGACGCATCGGCAATTCCCACAACGTTCGACGCGGAGACCGTCCTCGGCTGGTGGCTCTCGGACGGGTTCGTCACCCATCCCCTCGGGGCCTTGTTCGTCTTCCTCCTTGCACCTGTCTCTTATACACATCTCCGAGCCCACGAGACGTAGGGGAATCTCGTATGCC
>USEK01000095.1 GCA_900553705.1 uncultured Collinsella sp. | reverse complement strand
CTACGTCTCGTGGGCTCGGAGATGTGTATAAGAGACAGGTCGACTGCGGCCCGCGCGCCTACCTGCGCCCGGGCACCCACATGCTCGACGGCTCCAAGGCCGGTACGCACGTGGAAATCAAGAAGTCCACGATCGGCGAGGGTTCCAAGGTGCCCCACCTGTCCTACATCGGCGACACCACCATGGGCTCCGGCGTCAACGTAGGCGCGGGCTCTATCACCTGCAACTACGACGGCGTCCACAAGCACAAGACCGTCATCGGCAAGGATGCCTTCATCGGTTCTGACACCATGATGGTCGCGCCCGCCCAGATTGGCGACGGTGCGCTCGTGGCCGCCGGCTCCGTCATCACCGAGCCGGTCCCGGCCGACGCACTCGGTCTGGGCCGCGCCCGTCAGGTAAATATTGAGGGCTGGGCCGCCGATTATCGCCGTCGTCTGCACGAGGACGACGAGGCATAACGTTTCACCAAGCACAAAAGGAGCTGTTCCATGGGGACGGCTCCTTTTTCTATCGTGACCTGCGCGACCGGATGAGTGGTCGGTTCGTGTCCGTTGACGGTAAAGACGTTATCAAGACCCGATTAACCCCGCCGCACGGTTACAATGCAAAAAGGCATCTATATGGCATTCGATGTATAAAGGAGAAGGGTAATGCCGATTAATGATCCCGAGAAGTCGGAGAATATGCGCAAGTCCATCCGCGTGTATTCCGGTTCCTCCAACCGTCCCCTCGCTCAGAAGATCGCTGAGTACCTTGGGGTCGAGCTTTCGGGCCTTACGCTAAAGCAGTTCGCCAACGGTGAGATTTACGCCCGCTACGACGAGACCGTCCGCGGCGCCGACGTCTTCCTGATTCAGTCCGTGGCCGGCGGCAACGTCAACGACATGCTCATGGAGCTGCTCATCGCCACCGACGCTGCCAAGCGCGCATCCGCCCGCTCCATCACCGCCGTCATCACCCACTACGGCTATGCCCGCCAGGACCGCAAGGCCGGCCCGCGCGAGCCCATCACCGCCCGCCTCGTCGCCAACCTGCTCGAGCGCGCCGGCGTCGACCGCATCATCACCCTCGACCTGCACCAGGGTCAGATCCAGGGCTTCTTTGATATCCCGGTCAACCACCTGTCCGCACTGCCGCTGTTTGGCCAGTACTACAACGCCATGAACTTCGACACCGACAACCTGGTTGTCGTCTCCCCCGACGTGGGCCGCGCCAAGGCCGCCAAGAAGCTGTCCGACATGCTCGGCTGCGACCTGGCCATCGCCCACAAGGGCCGTCCGCGCCACAACGCCGCCGAGGTCATGGGCATCATCGGTGACATCAAGGGCAAGACCTGCATCATCAACGACGACATGATCGACACCGCTGGCACCCTGTGCGCCAACGTCAAGGAGCTCAAGGCTATGGGCGCTGGCGACATCTACGTCTGCGCCACCCACGGCATCTTCTCCGGTCCGGCCATCGAGCGTCTGAACGACGCCCCGATCGTCGAGTGCCTCGTCACCGACGCCATTCCCGTCGAGGTCGGCGGCAAGATCAAGACCATCTCGGTCGCCGAGGAGTTCGCTCAGGCCATCTCCGCCGTTTACCACGAGGAGCCCGTCTCCACGCTCGTCGGCGGCGACTTCGCGCTGTAGTCCAACGCGCATCGCATCATCTTTGATGCTTTTAAAGGGTCGGAAGCTCGCTTCCGGCCCTTTTTCTATCCCTCGCCAACCTTCCCTGGACAATTGGTTCAGATACGTATTTTTTAAAGCCCCAAAGGGCCGTTCGGAGCCTTCTGAGCTCCCCGGCGGATGCCATGCCGCCCAAAGCTCATCGTTTTCGAGTACAACCGCCGCATATTTACCCTCAAATCACCCTCGAAGGCCCTTAGAAACGCCTCGAATGCCCGTCGCCTTATACGTATCTGAACTAACTGTCCAGTAGCTATCGTCAACCTTCGCGGCAGAGCTCAATTTCCTGCAATCCCCTCAACCGATTCCATCGATTTCATAACACCCAGCCGTTCATGGCGCACAGCGCCCCGCTGAGCGAAAAGAACGGTATGGCGGTCGCATTCTGCCGCCAACTTAGTACGTTATAGCTATGACGACCGTGATTTCACATTTCTCCGCCCTCCGCGCAATTCGTCGCGCACGACGGGCGTACTCTGCCCTACCCTGGGACTCCGTTGATAGTGAACAGCAAGCACAGGCCTTGGCTAGCTGCATTCCCAATAATGACGCGATAGACTTTGGCGCACTTTCGATACTCGACGCCTGGAATGAAGATGATTCCGAACTACTCGATCTTCTCGTTTCAAACGAAGACAACAGACGCCCCGACAAGCGACTTCTTCAGCATATTCTCTCCGCTCCGCTTCCTGAAGGTGCAATTATGCACGTCGAGGCCGACATCTACGCAACGTCTCCTGCCATGACAGCCATGCTTTGTTCTAAAAATGAATCGGTCGCCAAAACCTTGATGCTCCTTATGGAGCTGCTCGGAACCTACTCCCTTCCGCCCGAGGCAACCTACCCCATCGCCTATGACGACATCTGGCCCAAGGGCGATAGCTGCGCAGCGACGGGCGATCTTGATTGCCTGGGCGGCCAGTCGGCAGCCAAACAGCAGAACGAAACCCGCTACGAACAGGCGCACTACAAATGCGAGCCCGCCACGACCATCGAAGATCTCGAGGCGGTCGCGCGCTTCGCCAAAAGTAGCTCATACACCTCGTTTCGCACGGCAGTCAAGCTTGCCCGACCCGGATCTGCATCCCCAGCCGAATCCCTAATGTTAGCCGTTCTCGGAGCGCCCATGCGCTTTGGCGGATTCGGATGTTGCAGCCTGCCCATGGGAGGCCTGCTACTCAACTATCGAATCGACTTCGACACTCTTGCGGTTAACATGTCCTCCGGCATCCCTTACGCCATCCTCGACCTATATTGCCCGGCCGCCGGAGTCGACAACGAATACAACGGAATTGGGCATGAGCTTCAAAACGCTCGCATCCACGATGGCAATCGAAATAATGGCCTCAAGGCAATGGGCATCCACGTCCTGGTTATCAATCGCGACCAAATGAAAGACCTTGTTGCACTCGAAGCCTTCGCCCAAACGATGCATCGACTCGCAGGAGTCCGATTCCGATATCGCATCAAGGGCTATCGCAAGCGTCAGGCCGCTTGGCTCAACGCTCTGCGGGCCGGAATCGGCCTTGCGCCGGTCTAAACGGCGAATCACCCGTGCGCCGTCGAACAGGGCTGGACAGTTAGTTCAAATACGTATAAATAGACACATTGAATTAGGCTGTTTTGCAGCTATCTCTATACCATTCGCCCTATTTGAAAGCGGGGTAGACTTCAAAACAGCGTCATATGGACTAACTAAAGTTCCAAAACAACGTATCGGCATTGAATTGAGCAATTCGAGTCCTCAGAACTTATACGTATCTGAACTAACTGTCCACCTCGGATTTTGACGGCCGTCCAAACGCCCCCAAACAACCTCAATTGCCCTCCATTTGACAGCGGCAACAGGGTCGCTCACCATAGCAGGCGACAAATCAACGAAAGGATGAACATGGCAGCTGCACAGCCGCTTAAGATTCGCATGGTTGCCGGACTTGGCAACCCTGGCGATGAGTATGCCGAGACCCGCCACAACGCCGGTTTTAAGGCGATCGACGAGCTGGCCCGTCAGGCCGGCGTCACGTACTGGAAAAACCAAGCAGGCGCCGAGGTCGCGCTCATCAACATCAACGATGCCGAGGAAGAGAACGGCAAGCGCCAGATTGTACTGGTCAAGCCGCAGTCGTACATGAACACCTCGGGCGGGCCCATCTCCAAGCTCTGCCGCGAGTACAAGATCAAGGCCGAGGAGCTGCTCGTCATCCACGACGAGCTCGATATTCCCGCCGGCGACGTGCGTGTTAAGCTGGGCGGAGGCCATGCCGGTCACAACGGCCTGCGCTCCATCATCGACAAGATGGGCAGCCGCGACTTTAGCCGTATCCGCACCGGCATCGGCAACCCTCCCGGCAAGATGGCCGTGGCAGACTACGTGCTCAAGCAGCTGCGCGCCCGCGAAGCCGAGGATTTCCAGGACACCTGCGCCCGCGCCGCAGATGCCGCCGGTCTGGCCATCGTCCACGGCGTAATCTACGCCCGCGATCACGTAAACGGCGCCGCTTCCGCCAACGGCAAGCACTAAAACCTACCATTTAGAGATGTTTATTTTGGCAGGTTTCATCTGCGGAAACGCCGCGGCGGCTGCGTCGCAATAAACCCTGTGCCGCTATACATATGCAACGCTCCAAAGGGGGCCGGCCTCACCGAAGCGCGAGGCCGGCCCCCTTTGCCGTTTTGCCTGATAAAACCTGCCAAAATAAACCTCTCCCCCTTTGGCAGGTCGAAGTGGATAAACCCTGCTCCCAACCGCCGAAGACACACGTAAGTGACATGTCCATGAGGGTATAATTTGCATCGTATGTCTGCACAACGCCTGTGCGCGTACGGTTTTATTCGGGCTACCGTCCATTTCCGTGGAGGCACGGTTCGGCGGCCCTAACAAGAGAGGGGTTCTATGTATAAGATCCTGGAGAAGACGCAGTTCTCGGAGAAGGTGTTCAAGTTCCGCATCGAGGCGCCCGCAATCGCCAAGCATGCGCACGCTGGACAGTTCCTCATGGTCCGCGCCAACGAGACGGGCGAGCGCGTCCCGTTTACCCTGGCCGGCTGGAACGGTGACGAGGGCTGGGTCGAGTTCATCTTCATGGTGATCGGCAAGACCACCGAGATGCTTTCCACCTACGAGGCCGGCGAGTCGCTGCGCGACGTCGTGGGCCCGCTGGGCGTTCCCACCGAGATGGCTGAGGGCCCCTGCGCCGTCATTGGCGGCGGCGTCGGCCTGGCAATTGCCTTCCCGGTCGCCAAGCACCTGGTCGAGACCGGCCACGAGGTGCACGCCATCATGGGCGCCCGCACCAAGGACCTCCTGCTCATGGAGGACCAGTTCCGCGAGCTCCTCGACGAGGACCACATCCACATCACCACCGACGACGGTTCCTACGGCGAGCAGGGCGTTGTCACCGCTCCGCTGGAGCGTCTGCTGCAGGACAAGGCCGTGAGCCAGGTCTTCTGCGTCGGCCCCGTTCCGATGATGAAGTTCTCGACCCTCACCGCCCAGAAGTACGACACTCCCATCACCGCGTCGCTCAACCCCATCATGGTTGACGGCACCGGCATGTGCGGCTGCTGCCGCGTCGAGGTGGGCGGCGTGACCAAGTTCGCTTGCGTCGACGGCCCCGACTTCGATGCCACCCTGGTCGACTGGGATGACCTTCGTGCCCGCCAGGCCGCTTACCGTTCCGAAGAGGGCGAGTCCCTCAAGGCCTATGAGGAAAAGAGCTGCGCATGCCACTAGTTAACGGTCGTTTCGTTGCCGATATGAAGTCGCCCCGCACCCCCGATAACGAGGAGCCGGCTGCCGAGCGCGCCTGCGACTTCCGCCCCGTCGACAAGGGCTTCACCGAGGAGATGGCGCTGGCCGAGGCCGAGCGCTGCCTCAACTGCAAGAAGCCGTTCTGTGTTGAGGGCTGCCCTGTCAACATCAACATCCCCCGCTTTATCGAGCAGATCCGCGCGAAGGACTTCGGCGGCGCCCTCGATACCATCCGCGAGGACTCCATGCTTCCCGCCATCTGCGGCCGCGTCTGCCCGCAGGAGAACCAGTGCGAGGGCAAGTGCATCCGTGGTAAGAAGTCCGAGCCCGTGGCCATCGGCCAGCTCGAGCGCTTCCTGGGTGATCGCCCCGAGCTCGCCTCCACGCCCAAGATCTGTCTCTTATACACATCTCCGAGCCCACGAGACGTAGAGGAATCTCG
>USEK01000094.1 GCA_900553705.1 uncultured Collinsella sp. | reverse complement strand
TCTACGTCTCGTGGGCTCGGAGATGTGTATAAGAGACAGACACAGGAACTGCTTGGGGTCCTTCTCCGCAGAAGTCTCATCCGCCGAGGCATCCACAAATCCATGCTCGGCAAGCACGGCGGCGGCAACATCAGCCAACGCCGGTGTCGAGACAAACTCCTCGAGCCCCGGCGCCGACTCGGCGATGAGTGCCGTATCGGTATCCAGATAGCGCAGGCACTTGCCTATAACCACGTCGTTAATATGGAGTTTAGGGTTTAGGCCGCCCGCAATGCCCGAAAACACAACGGCCTGCGGGGCGTATTTGCTGATGAGATGCTGCGTTGCGGCAGCGGCGTTCACGGTCCCCATGCCTGCCGTCGTGGCGACTACTGTCAGACCCGAAAGCCCACCGTTCACAACGGTCAAGCCCGCCTCCTGCGACTCATGCGTGCCACTCAGCTCTTCCTTAATCTGCGCAACCTCTTTTTCGAGTGCGCCTATGATCGCGATGGTTGCCATGCCATCCCCCAAATCCGTGCAAATTGCTTATCCACGGTATGGTACCAGCATTTTGGCTCAACCGTGTCAGCACCAAGCCGTTAGGCCAGTACAGCTCGGGTATCATAAAGGGGCAAAAATGGCTTGTTAGCCGATGGCCGACCTGAGCTCCGCACGGCGCTTTTTCATACCGGTCATAACGGCATTGCGCAGCTCGGGCATGCGCCCGGTATCCATCTGGGGCACGCCCTCAAGCTTATAGGGAATGCCCAGTTGCTCGTACTTGACGACGCCCATCGTGTGATACGGCAGCATTTCCAAGCCCACCACGTTATGCCACGGGGCAATCAGGCGACCGAGTGCCTCGCACTCCTCCACCGTGTCGGTAATGCCCGGCACCACTACGTGACGGATAACGACCTTGATCCTGCGACGCGCCAGCTCATCGCCAAACGCCAGAATGCGCGCAGGATCGCATCCGGTCAGCTTTTTATGCTCAACCGGATCGGCATGCTTAATGTCGAGCAGCACCATGTCGGTCTCGTTGAGAACGGCATCGAACTTCTCGGGGTGGTTGGGGTCAAACGCATATCCGCAGCTGTCAAGGCAGGTATGCACGCGGCCATCGGGGTTGTTGTGCATTGTACGGAACAGGTCGGCCAAAAACTCGGGCTGCAGAAGCGGCTCGCCACCCGAAACCGTAATTCCGCCGCTGCGGTAAAACTCATGGTTACTCTGGAACTCGTCCATGAGGTGCTCGACGGTCACCATGGTGCCGCCGTTAACAGACCAAGTATCGGGATTGTGGCAATACGCGCAGCGCATGGGACAGCCTTGGACAAACACTACGAAGCGGATGCCGGGACCGTCAACCGTACCCATCGTCTCAATCGAATGTACGCGACCCAGGGCAAACGCGGAGTCCTCGGGACGAGCGTCCACACCCTCGAGCGTCATCTCAGCCATTCCCGCTACCTTGCCTCTCTTTGGTTTTAGTTACATAAATGCCAGAGCCATTCTAGCCCATACGCATGATGGCGAAACGGTTTAGAGGTCAATTAGGTCGTCCTATTTGACTCCACGCAAAAGCGGCGGGAAGGTTGTCACAACCTGCCCGCTGCCGCGGCAATAGTAATCGATAGACGCCAGGCCTTACGCCTTGAGAGTGAGCACCGCACCGAAGGCGGTCGGGCCGCAATGGCTCGAGATGACACCGCCAACCTGGGTCCAGGTAACGTCCTTAAAGCCCAGGTCGTGCGCATAGACCTCCATGTCGTCGCGCAGCTCCTCGGAAAGGCCCACCGAATACGCCAGGCCAATGTGCGAGTAGTCGATCTCGCCCTTCGCAACCATGTGGTCAATAAAGGCGCGGGCGCACTTGAGCATAGAGCCGCGGAACTTCTTGGTCGCCACAAACTTACCGCCCGTTACCTCAATGCAGGGCTTAATCTTGAGCAGGTGGGCGCCAAGGAATGCCACGTTGGACAGACGACCGCCTGCCTTAAGGAAGGCTAGGTCGGTAGGAACAAAGCCCAGCAGCACACGATCCATGACGGAATTCGTAAAAGCAAAGATCTCGTCGACGGTGGCATCGGGGTGAGCCTCGATGTATTTGGCGGTCTCGACGACAACGAGCGACTGGCCCACCGAGACAAAACGCGTGTCCATGGAGTAGACGTAGTCGCAACCCTTGGCGGCGATCTTCGATGATTGATGGGAGCAGGTCGTTGCCTCGGAATACGCGAGATGCAGAATAGTCGCGTCGGGCTGCTCGGCATGAATGCGGTCATACACGTGAGCAAAATCCGCAGGCGCGCAGCCACTGGTCTTGGGCATTACGCCAAACTCGTTGCAGCGTGAATAAATCTCGAGCGGATCGATCGAACCGTCCTCGACGGTCTCGTCACCAATCGTGACATGCATGGGCACGCGCACGATGCCGTAGCGTTCGCAAAGCTCCGGCGTCACATCCGACCCAGACTCAACCACGATTACGTACTTGCCCATTATTATCACGACCCATCTCAACATTGGCTTTTCAATACATGGCACGCGCCGCCGCACTGTTGCACAACAGCATCCAAGCACCAAAGAGACGCCGCCCCTTGCACACAACAAAGGACAGCGTCTCCCTGGAAAACTCCGTGCTTATTTAGGATTCTACACGGTTTGCAACAATGTGTTACTTACTCCGCAAACGGTAGCTATACACGATAAACGGTAGTTCGCTGCGGCAACTGCGACACATTCCGCCCGGCAAGTCAAATCGTGCTCCACGCACGGTTAATGCGCGAGGCGGTAGAAATCCATCGATGCCGCACCCTCGGCATGCAACCCCATCGCCGAAACCGCCGGCGAATAGGTACGGCTCGTAAGTGTCGCCTCGCCGCTGTTGGCAAAAATCTCGACCATCGTAGTGTCCGAAAGCACGCGCAGGTCGCGAAGTTCGCTGAGCTCGATCGACCTTTGGTCGCGCCCATAGCCTTCGTCACCCATGTCGAGGGTAAGCATCCCGTCTGCATAGCGCACAAAGACACCCTTGCGGATTTCGAGCTCGACCATCTTGGCGCCCTCACAGGAAACCACAAGATCAAACAGGCGGCCCGGCTCCTCAACGGTTTCACCGCCTGTCGCGCGAACGCAGTCGCCGCGCATCCTCTCAATCTCGTGCGCCGGCTGCTGGCAGAGCTTACCATCGCGCATGCTCAGCTCTCGCGGCACCGTCAACGCGCACTGCCACCCGCGCGCCACCGTCGGGTTTTCCGCCGTCGCATCGGGGCAACCCGACCATCCGATCATCAATCGCCGGCCTGTAGCATCCTCAAAGGACTGCGGAGCATAGAAATCAAAACCGGCATCGACCATCGGGGGCATGCCCTGCCCGACGATTTTAAAGCTCGGCGCCTCCCAATCGGCCTCGATGGGGAACCACACGCACTGATGCGGATTGCGGTAACGCCAACCATCGGCAGGCACACCCTGCGGACAGCAAACGAGAATAAGCTCGCCATCGAGCTCAAACAGATCGGGGCACTCCCACATAAAGCCAAACTTCTCGCCCAACTCAATGCGCGTCGCATAGCTCCAGTCCTCAAGATTGCGCGAGGTATAGACAAGCACGCAGCCACGGTCGTCTTTCGTACGAGCGCCCAGAACCATGTAGTAGATACCATCGTGCTCAAGGATCTTGGGGTCGCGCACGTGCGTACCGATATCGTCGGGGTAATCGACCGGTCCAACAGCTATGCACTTCTCGCCCAATTCGTCGGGATTCTCGGCAACCATATGAATCTGGTTTTGCTCACGGCCCGTCAACACGTAGTCGTAATCATCGCGGTCAAAATGCTTGACGTTGCCGGTATAGAAGTAGTGAATCTTGCCATCGCGTACAAAGGCAGAACCAGAATACGCTCCGTTCGAATCCAAATCGGAATCGGGGAACAGCGCGGGGCCGTGATTCTCGTACGTCACAAAATCCTTTGTCGTCAGATGGTTCCAAAGCACTGGACCGCCATGCGCAGCATCGAACGGATCGTATTGATGATAGATGTGATACGTATCACCAATCTGAACCAAACCGTTGGGGTCGTTGAGCCAGCCAAGCTCAGGCTCCACATGGAACAGGAGCCTATCGGGGTCGGACGCGATGCGACCCGCCGTCTCATCCTGTCCGGCACGCCACTGCTCATAGTCCGCGCGTGTCACCTTATTTTTTTGATTAAACATCGCCGTTGACTTTCTCGTCTATAGGGAAGGACGCTCGACTCGCACGAGCCGAGCGCCCTTCCTCAAATGGACTTATCCGCACATTACGCTGAACGGCTCAACTAGAAGCTGACATCGAAGCCAGCACCAGCGCCCTCTTCATCGGTGGTCGGAACGCCCTTTGCCTTGTTGTAGGCAAAGATCAAGACGATCGGCACGATAAAGGCGATGAGATTGCCAGCCACATACCACACGAGAGTCTCGGGCGTAACGATGAGCAGGCCAAGCACACCGGTCAGACCCTGACCGATAGCGCGCACCTCAAAGAGCTTGACGAAGGCACCGCCGCAGCCTGCACCGATGCATGCGCAGATGAACGGGATGATCGAGTAGCGCATGTTTGCAGCAAAGATAGCGGGCTCGGAGATTCCGACCAGCGTCGGGATAAAGGACGACATGCAGATGTTGCGCTCTTTGGAGTGCTTCTTGTGAATGAGGTACATACCGATGGCGCCGCCGCCCTGGGCGATGATGGAAACCGACCAGATGGCCTGGATGTAGTTGAAGCCGGTCGTGGCAACGAGGTTGGCCTCGATACCCTGGATGAACTGATGCGTACCGGTAACGACGAGCGGCTGCAGGAACGCGGCGAAGACAAAGGCACCAAAGACGCCCATCCTGTTGTACAGGATATCGATTACGCCGGCGAGGACGTCGCCGATCAGGTTGCCGAGCGGGCCGAACACGGTGAACAGAGCGACGTTAGCAAGAATCAGGGTAACGGTCGGGACAAAGACGAACGAAACGACCTCGGGGATGTACTTCTGGGCAATCTTTTCGACCTTGGCCATAAACCAGGCGGTCAGGATTGCGGGGAACACACCGCCCTGGAAAGCAACCATGGGAATGGATAGCGGACCGAAGTTCCAGTACTCAGCACCCGTCGGGTCCATAACGAACGTGTTACGGTTCATAAGGCTCGGGTGAACCATGACGATACCGACGAGGATGCCCAGGATCGGGTTACCGCCAAAACGCTTGACCGCGCTGTACATAACCAGGACAGGTAGGTAGTCGAAGGTGGTGGCGATAATGGCAAAGAAGCTTGCGAGGTTCTTGAGGAACTCGCTGTGATCGGCGAGGCTGCCCTCCATGCCAAAGAGGCCGTTGGCAACGATCAGCGACTTAAGGCCGATGATGATAGCAGCGCCGACGAAAGCGGGAATGATGGGGATAAAGATGTCCGAGAATACCTTGAGGACCGAGAAGAACTTGCCCTTCTTGTCCGCCTCGGCGCCCTTGACCTCGGAAGCGCTGATCTCCTTAACGCCCGTCAGAGCCATAAACTCATCGTAAACCTTGTTGACGGTACCGGTACCGAAGATGATCATGAGCTGGCCGCTGTTGTACAGCACGCCCTTGACGCCATCGATGTTCTCGAGCTCGGCCTTGTTGTACTTGCTCGTATCCTTGAGCACCAGACGCAGACGCGTAACGCAATGCGTGGCGCCCTCGATGTTCTCCAGACCGCCGACGTTATCGACGACTTGCTGAGACACTACTTTGTAGTCCATGTTCCTCTCCATTCCTTTACGAAAGCATAAGACGTTTTGATGCCATTACAGAGACGCGATCGTTGCATTTGCGCACTTAAGCGTACCGTCGGTGACCGTCAGCGCCACACCCTGGCCCTGCTTATTGCAGAATCGAGCGTTAAGCGCAACATCATCGACAAAGATGGTCGCGATGTCGTCGTCGACGACCAGGCGCACATGATGAGTGCCCTCGCCCTTAAAGAACAACGGACGCTCGAGGCCCATGTTGTTGACCCTGTCTCTTATACACATCTCCGAGCCCACGAGACGTAGAGGAATCTCG
>USEK01000093.1 GCA_900553705.1 uncultured Collinsella sp. | reverse complement strand
TCGTCGGCAGCGTCAGATGTGTATAAGAGACAGCTTCGAAGGGGCTGCCCGGAGCGCCCAGGCTAAAGAGATCTGCCGACCAGTCGCCGTAGGTAACCGTAATTTTGCAGGTCACGAGACCATCGTCGACGCCGATCGCCATGGCAAAGCCCGGCTCGGGCGCCACGGTATCGAGCGCAGCGGGCGCGGTAAGGTCGGTGTAGTCGCGCAAAATGGGCAGCGCCATACGACAGAACTCCCCCACCTGGTCGGCAGCGATATGGACCGGCGTGCGACAGGGCAGCAAACGCGATAGAAACGGCGCCGCATGCTGGGCAAACGCCACATCGGCGCGGCGCGCACGGCGGGTGTCGACCAGATAGGCAACGTCGCCCGAAGCAAAGCAGTATGCATCGGCCGGCAGGCGTAGATCGTAGCTGCCACCAGCCGCCGGCGCGATTTTGGCGGCAAGGAGCGGTGGGCGCTTAGACAGCGCCTCGTCCTCCCCTTGCGATGCTGGCTCAACCGCCACATCATAGGTGCGATGCGTCGTCGTCCCTCGCGACCAGGCGGGCTCAAAGGAGATGGTCTGGCCGCGCAGCAGGTCCAGCACATATACGATGCTATGCTCGGACAGCGGCAACTGACGCTCGGCAACAAAACCGCTACGGGCAAAGTCGTACGACGCCGAACGCGAGCTTGTGATGTCATCGAGATAGGCAACTGTCGTCACGACAAGGTTGAGCAGCTTTGTCGACACGTCTTCGAAGGCTTCGGGCGTATGGACAAACGTGAGCTTCTTGCCGTACGAGAACGTACCGCCTCGGACATAGGCGTCGGCCATGCCGTCGATATCCTTAACCACGTAGGACACCGAACCGCAGCGAATGCGAAACTCGAGCGCCCAGTTAAAGCGGTCGGCGAACAGCGGATTGTAGTACGGCACCAACGAAGGCTCCAACGCCGCTTTGGGGGCGTCGGGATCAACGGCACCGGCAAGCTTGCGGCGCATGCTCGCCAGCTCACCCATGCGCGCGTCCGAAAGATCGGAGAGCGCCGCCATGAGGCTGGGACTCGTGGGGACGGGTGCTGGGAAGGGAAAGTTGGGGTTGACGGCCGGCGCTTTGGGCGCGGTGCGCGCGGGCTGTTTCGGCTGCGCCGTAAACGTGCGAACCGGCGTGCGCAAACCTTCGACGGGCTCGGCGCCGCTGGCATCCAAATACGCCAGAGCCGTGGCAATGGCGTGCTTGCACATGCCGGGGTAACGATAGGCAGCGGGACAATCGCAATCGTAGTCGATTACCTCGTGCTCGTCCATGTCGAGCGCCACGCGCGTCTTGTACAGGTCGCCGCGCGAGCCGCGCACCGAGCCCTCAACCGTCACGATTTTGGAGAAGCGCGAGCCGCTGTCCTCAATCGACAGCACGGCGCCGTTGAGCATGAGCGAACGCCCCTTCATAAAGGTGCCGCTCAAAGCCGCCTCTTTGCGAAGCGCCTGCACAAACGTCCCCTGCGCCATCACTTCCTCCAATCTCACCCGGGGTAGCTTAGATAACCGTCACGCGGCCTTGGTTGCCGACGATGGCCTTTGCCTCTGCCAGCAGCGGAATCGAGCGTGCGTTGACCTTGGCTGGCACCTCGGCACGTAGCACGCGCCCGTCGACTTGCTCAATAAAGATCTCCACGCGGTCGCCGCCCGGGTTGGTGGTGAGCACCGTGGCCAGGCGCGCCATATTGCCCTGGCTAAAGCGGCTGTTGGGCACCATGACCTCAAAGACCTTGGGCTTGTTTTTCTCCTCGCTAAGCTCCAGCGGCACAATCTCCTGCGCGATGATCTGGTCGCCGCGGTCCGAGCGCTCGAGCTTGCCCTTAATGCGCACAAACGCGTCGGACAGCTGCGCGCCGGTCTCGGGATCGACCTCGCCGTACAGATACCCCTCGGCCTCTTTGTAGGTCTTGGGGAACACCACGACCGTGGCCTCGCCTTCCATGTCCTCGAGCTGCACGATGCCCATGGGGTCGCCGTTTTTGGTCACGCGCTTGGACACGCTCGAGACCATGCCGGCCCACCACAGCGCCTTGCCCTCGGGAATCTCCTGGTTGATGGTGCCGCCCGTAGGATTCTGAACTTCGTAGCCGGTGTCGATCTGCGAGAACGAGAAGTCGCGCGCCTTGGCTAGTGCATACTCAAACGGGCGCAGCGGGTGGTCCGAGACATAGATGCCCAAAACCTCCTTCTCCTGGCTCAGCTTAAGGTGGCGGTCCCACTCCTGGCCATCCGGATCGGGCACGCTAACCTCAAAGCCCGACCCCTCAACGTCGCCAAACATATCGAAGAACGACGTCTGGCCGCTTGCGCGATCTTTCTGACGCTTTACCGCGGCATCGATGATGTTCTCGGGATTGTTCTTATCCACAAAGTGCATCATCTGGCGACGCGGATACCCCGTGGAGTCGAAGGCACCTGCCTTGATCAGCGATTCGATCACGCGACGGTTGGCCTGGCTCGAGTCCACGCGCTCGACAAAGTCGTGCAGCGTCTTAAACGGGCCGCCCGCCTCGCGCTCGGCGATAATCGCCTGCGCCACGCCGGTACCCACGCCGCGGATGCCGGCCAGGCCAAAGCGCACGCCCTCCTTGGTAGCCGTGAACTCGGTGCCGGACTCGTTGACATCTGGCGAAAGCACGGGGATGCCGTCATGACGGCACGCCGAGACGTAGTGCACGATCTTGTCGGTCTTGCCCGTATAGGACGTCAGAACGGCCGCCATGTACTCGTGCGGATAGTGCGCCTTGAGCCACGCCGTCTGCATAACCAGGATGGCGTAGCCGGCGGAGTGCGACTTGTTGAAGGCGTAGGACGCGAACTCGAGAACATCGTCCCAAATCTTCTGGGCGACTTCGCGCGTGTAGTTGTTCTTGATAGCGCCGTTCATCCAGTGGTCGTAGGTGGTCTCGTCCGAGCCATCCTCCCAGTGGAGCACCGTCGACGTGAGCAGCTTGATCTTTTTCTTAGCCACGGGCTTACGGATACGCGAGTCCGATTCGCCCTTGGAGAAGCCGCACATCTCGACGGAGATGAGCATAACCTGCTCCTGGTAGACCATGGTGCCGTAGGTTTCGCCCAGGATGTCGTCCAGACGGTCGTCGTAGGAGACGGCCGGCTCCTTACCGTTCATACGGTTGATGTAGGACGAAACCATGCCGGCGCCCAGCGGGCCCGGGCGGTACAGAGCGATCAATGCCACGACGTGCTTGTACTCGGTGGGCTTCATGTTCTTAATCGTGGCCGTCATGCCGGCGGACTCGACCTGGAAGACGCCGGCAGTGTGACCGGAGCCCATGAGCTTAAAGATCTCGGGATCGTCAAAGGGGATCTCTTCCTCTTTGATGTCGATGCCGAAGTTCTTTTTGATGTTTGCCTTGGCCTTAGAGATAACCGTCAGCGTGCGCAGGCCCAAGAAGTCCATCTTGAGCAGGCCCATGTCGGCAACGGTATGACCCTCGTACTGGGTAATCTCCACGCCGCCCTTGGTATCGAGCTTGGTGGGCACGTGCTCGTTGACGGGGTCGCGGCAGATCAGAACGGCGCACGCGTGCACGCCCTCGCCACGGGTGAGGCCCTCGATCGAGAGCGCCGTGTCGATGATGCGGCGGGCGTCGTCGTCCTTTTTATAGGCCTCGGCAAAGTCGGGGTTAAACAGATCCTCTTTGCCGGGTTGTTTTTCGAGTACCTGCTTGAGCTTGACCTTGGGGTCGCTCGAAACCATCTTGGACAGGCGCTGGCCCATGTAGACCGGGTAGTCCAGGACGCGCGCGGCGTCGTTGATGGCCTGCTTGGCCTTAATGGTCGAATAGGTGATGACGTGGGTGACCTTCTCGGGACCGTAGAGCTGGCGAACGTGCTCCACGACCTCGAGGCGCCGCTCATCGTCGAAGTCCATATCGATATCGGGCATCTCGGTACGCTGCGGGGACAGGAACCTCTCGAACATCAGGCCGTTCTCGAGCGGATCGAACGCGGTGATGTTCATGGCGTAGGCGACGATAGCGCCGGCGGCCGAGCCACGGCCGGGGCCGACGCCGATGCCGTTGTCCTTGGCCCATTGCACGTACTCGGCAACAATCAAAAAGTAGGCGGCAAAGCCCTTGTCGCAGATGACCTTGTATTCGTACTCAAAGCGCTCTTTGATGTTGACGCCGCCGATCTCGCGCGTAGCCCAGTCGTCGCCGTAGTGCTGGCGCAGGCCCTTCTCGCACTCGCGGCGGAACTGGCTCTCGTGCGTCTCGCCGGGGTCGAGCAACGGGAAGCGCGGCAGGATGATGGAGTCCCAGTCCAGCTCAACGTAGCACTTGTCGGCGATCTCGAGCGTGTTGTCGCAGGCCTCGGGGCAATACGGGAACATTGCCCGCATCTCCTCCTCGGTCTTCATGTAGAACTCCGAGCCGGTCATGCGCATGCGGTTGGGGTCGTCGACCTTGGCGTTCATGCCGATGCACATGATGACGTCCTGCACCGGCGCGTCCTCGCGGCGCAGATAGTGGAAGTCGTTAGTGGCGATGACCTTGACGCCCACCTGTTTGGCGATGTCGATGAGCGTGCGATCCATCTGCTCGTCGGTCAGGCCGTTATCGGTGGTAATGCCGTGTTCCTGGATCTCGATATAGAAGTCACCGGGGTCGAAGGTGTCGCGGAAGGTCTCGGCCCATTTGATGGCGCCTTCCATGTCGCCGCGGTCGATGTATTTGGGGATGATGCCCGCAATGCAGGCGCTCGTGCAGATCATGCCCTTGGCATGGCGGCGCAGGTTGTCGAGCGTCACGCGCGGCTTGTAGTAAAAGCCCTGCACGGCGGCCTCGGAGACCGTCTGCATCAGGTTGACGTAGCCCTCCTGGTCCTTGGCCAGAAGGATCATGTGGTAGAGCTCGGGCTTATGGTCGCGGGCGAGCGTCTCGTCCGGCGTAAAGTAAACCTCGCAGCCAAAGATGGGCTTGATGACCAGAGGCGGCTTGAGCTCGTCGATGTTGCCCTTCTCATCCCACATGGCCATGTCCTTTACATACTGGGCATGCTCGCGCGGGTTTGCCTCGGGATCGGGCTCCACCAGCTCGTCGCGGCGGTCCTTTTCCAAGAAGGCCTTGTCGTGGCTCCAGGTTTTGTACTCGGGCGTGTTGTGATTGACGGCGTCGCAGGCCAGCGCCAGGTCGGGTACGCCGTACATGTAACCGTGGTCGGTAATGGCCACGGCGGGCATGCCAAGCTCAACGGCACGGTTGACCATATCCTGGATACGGGTTGCGCCGTCGAGCATGGAGAAAACAGTGTGGTTGTGCAGATGGACGAATGCCATGTGATGAGCTCCGATGCGGGTTCGTGTTCTAACTGAACGATTTTACCCCACGGCACGGACAGCACCCGAACCTAGCCAAACCCACACGGCTCCTCTTGCAGTTGCGGTGGAATAGTTCCCGCCTGGGCCACCTGGGCCGCAATACAGGAACTATTCCACCGCAAGTTATCTGAGGGCTAGAGATTGTAGGTAACCACTTGGGGCTCGGGGGGTTCGACGAAGATGGCTGGATTCGCCTGCTCAACGCGGACGAACTTGACGGTCACGGCCTCAAAGCCCGCCTTGTGTAGAACATCAGCGTAGACGCGCGCCTGCAGGGCGTGCTTCTCCTGCAGCTGTTCCGGCGTCTCGTCCGGTGTGCCGCCCGTCTTGTAGTCGATGACCAGTGCGCGTGACGAATCCGCCGGGTTCGTCGCCAAAGCGTCGATGGCGCCCTCGGCATATGCACCGTAGCGAGCGATGTCCTCGTCCTCGCAGCCCAGCGAAAAGAACGGCACCTCGGCGCGAACGCACGGCCACGCGAGCAGGTCGGCACGAACAGCCGACTTGAGCCAGCGGTCCAGGGCAACGTCGAAGCGTTCGCGCTGCTCCGGCGTCAGGCACCACAGGCGCGCCAGCGCATCGGCACGCGCGGCGGGCAGTGCATCGGCACCCATCTCGATGAGCCACTGGCAGGCGGCATGGAACGCCGAGCCCAGCGCCATGGCTGTCTCTTATACACATCTGACGCTGCCGACGACTAG
>USEK01000092.1 GCA_900553705.1 uncultured Collinsella sp. | reverse complement strand
TTCTCATACGCAGCGACCTCATGGACGTCGCCCGCGCCATCGAGCTTTCGCGCGCCACGATTCGCAACATCAAGCAGGACTTGTTCTGGGCGCTGTTCTACAACGGCATCGGCATTCCGCTCGCCGCGGGCGTGTTCTTCCCCCTCACCGGTTGGCAACTCTCGCCGATGTTCGGCGCCGCGGCCATGAGCCTTTCGAGCGTATGCGTCGTGTCCAATGCGCTGCGCTTAAAATCCTTTATGCCTAAAGTGGCAAAATAGGATCACTATTACGTTCATTTAGAACGGGTTTTCCAGGTGCCCGAGATTGACCTGAAAGAGGAGCGACGCGTACTTTGGTACGCGAGCGACGGCTTGAAGGTCAAGGTCGGGCACCTGGGAAAGCCGACACAACAGAGAGGAATACCCATGCGTTACACGATCAAGACTTCCGGTCTCATGTGCGGCCACTGCGACGCTACTGTCGAGACGGCACTGCTCAACGTTGCCGGCGTGACCGACGCCGACGCCGATCACGAGACCCAGACCGTCCAGGTGGAGTGCGCCGACACCGTGACCGCTGAGCAGCTTGCTGCCGCCGTCGAGGGCGCCGGCGAGAAGTTCCACGCCCTGTCCGTAACCGCCGCGTAACGACCCACGCGCACCCCGACCAGAAACGAGGACCCGCCATGATGGCAGACCACAAATCGGTGACCCGCATGCTCAAGACGGCACGCGGCCAGATCGACGGCATCTTGCGGATGGTCGATGAGGACCGCTATTGCGTCGATATTTCCACACAGCTCATGGCCACACAGGCGCTCCTCGCGCGCATTAACGCCGACGTGCTCAAGGCGCATATCGAGGGCTGCGTGACTTCGGCAATCGAATCGGGCGACGAAGACCTCAAAGCCGCCAAACTCGCCGAAATCGAACGCGTCGTCGACAAACTCTCCAAGTAATTGGGGCATTGGGGACAGGTACGTTTGCACCACATTGGTGCAGATTAACCTGTCCCCCTTGCTCTAAATCGGGTATAAAGGCGTGCGGCATATCGAATGAAAGGCAATTTGCATGAATGACTTTATGAAAGGACGCAATGGCGCCGACGAGCTCACCATCGTGATGGGTTTTGCGGGTATTGTCATCGCGATGATCGGATCGATAGCCCGCATCCAGTGGCTCAGCTGGATCGCCATCGCCGTTATCGTGATTGGCGTGCTGCGCGGCCTGTCCAAAAATATCGATGCACGTCGCAAGGAGAACGACGCCTTTGTCGCCGGCTCGGCTAAGGTCCCCGGCTTGGGCAAGTTCGTCGCCAGCTTGGGCGGCGGGGCCGCAGCGGCCAGCACCTCACGCGCGGCCGGCACCAGTAAGGAAGACTTTGAGCGTGCCAAGCGCACGGCCAAGAAGATGTGGAAGGGTCGCAAGACTACGGCATACCTCAAGTGCCCCAACTGCGGCCAGATGCTCTCCGTTCCCAAGGGCAAGGGCAAGATCCGCGTCACCTGCCCCAAGTGCCATGCCAAGATGGAAACGCGCTCGTAGCGCCCGCACGCGGGACAAATTAATTAGGTTTGTTTGTCCCAAATCCTAAGTATTTGTTCGATAAAAAAGCCGAGGCCTCGTGTTGAGACCTCGGCTTTTGCATGCGGCAACGGAGCCGCCCCTTTGTCACACCTATGCCACGCCGTCGCGGGCAAGCTCCTCGGCCAGCGCCTCGGCCGGCATGGCCATAATCGCGTCGAGCTCGGCGTCCACCTCGGGAATATGCTTCACCTTGAGCTTGCGCACCAGATCACCACGGCACATCACGTGCATCGGCTCACGCAGTGCGCACAGGTCATCGAGCGGGTTCTCGCGCGTCACCAAGATATCGGCAGCCTTGCCGCACTCGATCGTGCCGGTCTCGCCGCCCAGTCCCAGTAGCTCAGCATTGACCTGCGTGGCCGTGTGCAGCGCGAAGGCGTTGCTCACGCCGACATACTTGGCAAAATAGGCCACCTCACGCCACATGTCGTACTGCGTCACGAACGGGCAGCTCGAGTCCGTGCCCAGGCCCACCTTAACGCCGGCATCCAGGGCGGCGCGAGCGCTCTCGATAATGCCCGAGCACACGATGTCGCCGTTCTTCTTTTGCGTATCGGTCGAATGAGTCTTTTCCGGGTCGAGCAATACAAACGGCAGCGCCGGGCTGATGGTGCAGGTCACGCTGGGCGCACGCCCCTCAAGCTGCGTGCCCGCGGCGCCGCGGTACAGTTCCAGGATCTCGGGCGTCAACGGAGCGCCGTGCTCAATCGTGTCGACGCCGGCCTCAAGCGCGGCCTTCACACCTTCGGTGCTCTCGACATGGGCCATAACCGGAAGACCCATATCGTGTGCCGCCTTGCACGCCGCTGCGGCAACCTCCACGGGCATACGCAGCACTCCCGGCTCGCCCACCTCGGTCGCGTCGAACACGCCGCCCGTTACGAACAGCTTAATGACGTCGGCACCGCGCGCATACAGGTCGCGCACCTGTTCGGCTGCCTCGGCGGGACTGTTGGCCACCTGGGCGAACAAGCCTGCACCATGGCCGCCCGACACCGTGACGCCCGTTCCCGGCGCCACCAGGCGAGGACCTTGATACTTGCCGGCATCGATAGCATCGCGCACGGCAAGATCGGCAAACAGTGGGTCGCCCGCGCCGCGCACCGTGGTCACGCCACTTGCCAGCTGTTGTTGGGCGCTGCCCTTAAGAATGTGGCGCACGATGGCGCGCCCCACGGGATTATCGAGCTTTTTCATCAGCGCGCCCGCATCGCCCGCCGAAACCGGCTTGCCCGAGCCGCATAGATGCACATGCATATTGATGAGGCCTGGCATGAGATACGCCCCTGCCAGGTCGATGACCTCGGCACCTGCAGGCGCCTGCGCCACGGCACTCGGCCCCATCCACGTGATGAGACCGCGCTCAACGGCCACGGCCATGTCGGGCTGCGGCTCCATATGTTCCGAACCATCCAGGATGGTCGCATTGATAAACAACGTGGGACGATCGGCAGACGCCATATCGAGCTCCTCCCTCACGATTAACTTGAACATTTGTCCATTATCACCTAATGCAGCGAACTAAAGTCAAACATATCGGTTAACGGAGGGAAGAGAGAGATGTAGGGGCAAACGGAGACAGCGTGGCGTTGCTCTGGCCGTGCTGACGAAACATCTCAATCTGTAACAGATACGGCCCCAAACACCCCCCATATGTTACAGATTGAGATTTTTCGTCAGCCGCCAACCTTCCGTCTCGATCTGTAACAGTTAGAAGGTAAAACAGTCCTTTGTTGTTACAGATCGAGATATTCTCCAGCCTCATCGTCAAACGTCTAAATCTGTAACAGATAGACAGGTTTTCGGTCTCTAGATGTTACAGATTGAGATCTTTTAGCAGTAGCCAACCTTTTGTCTTGATCTGTAACAGCTACGAGGCCAAACGGCCCCCTGTTGTTACAGATTGAGACAGTCCGCTTCAGTGCCCATACCACTGCCGCCTCCATCCCTCAGCCAAATCGGCCCGCTGCGGAATACCCGCCAGCCTCATTTTCTCGACCAGCTTCCCCGGGTTCTTGAGTTCATCAAACGTGAACCGAAGCACCTTGTGCCCGAGCATTGTCAGATGAGATTCCCGCTGACGCTCTGCCACGAACGGGTCGACCGACTCCCGACCCTCGCCGTTCTGCAAGGCATACTTCCCCTTTCCGTCGAGCTCGCCAATCACGCACGTCCCGTCCTCGAGCCTCCAGAAATAATCGACCCGAAACACTTGGCTCAGATCAAGCGGGTCGCGAAACTCCACCTGCAACTCTGGCACCGGAAAACCGTATGCAATAAAGAACGCTCGGAACCGAGACTCGCCACCGTTTTCGGACAGGCCGTCCGCATGCGATGCAATCACCTGAGCTCTGCGATACCCTCGCCTGCCCTCACAATCGGCCTGAAGCCGTTCGCGGAGGTCGTCGCGCGACATGCCCTTCGCCCGCAGCGCAGAATCGGCAATCGCCAACCCGTAGGAGAACGGCGCACGCAGCAGACAATCCTCCACCGTGCGCCAAAAAGGCGTCACTCGCACGCCGTCGACTTGCTCTAGCGCACCCGCCGCCTGCGGACGCAACAGCCTATATCCCGTACTCAATGCCACCGAACATCCCGTCTTGACCAAGTAACGCGGCCCGAGCAGATCATTCGGCACCTCCAGACCCCATATCAGCGCGGCGTCATATCCCCAAAACGCCCAATCGGGGTGAAACTCGGCAAGCCCCTTGATGGTCCACCGCGCCCGCTCCGGCGGCGTCAACGCATCCCATTCATGCTGAAAACAGAATAGGTGCGATTCGGGCTCCGCAATATCGTCTGTGCCCACATGGCGCCGCAGCCACATGAGCTCGGCATTGTCGTGCGTTACAAGCAGCACGCCTTGTTCAGCCGCCTTCGCGATCCTGGCAAGCATCCTATTCCGCGCCAAGGTGTTACGTGTTGCATGCTTGTGTTTAAAAACGGTATTAGACACTTCTATCATCACCACATCGGAAAAATGGGCCATCGCCGCTGTTGCCACCGCCGACAAACGTCTCGACCTGTAACAGTTACGAGCACAAGTAGCCGCCAAACGTTACAGATCGAGACGTACGTGCAGCATTGCGCCTCTTTGTCTCGATTTGTAACAGAAAGACCGATTTTTGGCCGCAAGATGTTACAGATCAAGATCTTTCGATACCGCGTCCAACCTTTGTCTCAATCTGTAACAGGTGGGTCGAATTTTGGCCTCTAGTTGTTACAAATCGAGACATTCCCCCAGCCAGGTGCCAAACGTCTCGACCTGTAACAGTTAGACGTTCTCCAGGCTCCTAAACGTTACAGATTTAGACAAACCTGCAGCGCCCAAGCATTCGTCTCGATCTGTAACAGAAAGACCGGTTTTTGGCCGCTAGATGTTACAGATCAAGACAAATAGACAGGCGGCGGCGCTGCGGCTGCCCATCCCCTATTCCCATTCCTGTTCGTAGATGTTGAGGGACTTTACGTAGCGTCCCTGGGCACCCATGATGTCGCGGACCAGCCTCAAAAAGAAGCTGATGCACGAGGTGTCGAAGCCGTCTTCCAGGTCTTCCGGATGGACAGCGCCGGGCCCGTCGACCGCCGTATCGCTCAGGCGCGCAATGTCGTAGAGGTAGAGCTGCCCCGCCGTCAGCCAGACATCGTCGACGCACGCGAGGCGTACCGCAATCGCACCATCGCGCCAGTGCTCCTTTTGCACGATATGCGGATCGTAGACATCAAAGCGACGGTCGGTGCGCGTGTCGCGCAGCGCGACCATACCGGTCGCGGGATCCTTGTCCAAAATGCCAAAACGCGAGAAATACTGCGTGTCGCGTACCTGCTCGAGCCGCTTGAGCGAGGCAGGCGAAAGCGATGTCGGCGGCTCTTCAACATACAGCTCGAGCAGCGTCTTGCCATGGCGATAGGGGCGCTCGAAGAGCAGCCAATCGGTAAATGCCATGTTGTAGGCCATGATTTCGTTTTGCGAAGGCTCGGTGCAATAGCTGAGCCACGGGTCGACAATGATCTCGAACTGTTCGCGCGCCGGCTCCAAAAACTGGAACTTCCGCAGCATCCAAAAATGGGCCATGTCGGCAATATCGTTGCCGACGGCTTCGGCTAGCTGCGCTCGGTCTAAAGCGTGGTCAGTCATGGCATCCTCCTCAAACTGATAGACCTCAATTTGAGCTTACGAGGAGGGTGGGCAGCCACGACCAGCGCGGGCAAAATAGGCCTCCGGCTGCAAACCAGATGCTGACCAAACACTTGACGAAAAGCTTGACCGAAAATGCGCACCGCAACAAAACCGCAGGTAAACATAGACGGCCAACCCGCCCTTTTGAGCCAGATACCCGCAGCCACCACAGAAACAACAGGTGACCACAGCCCAAGAAGTCGACAAATGAACACCCGTACGTCGACAAACGAGCAAATCGCTCGCAAAGAGTGTCCCCAACGACTAGACAAAAATGACCAGTCATTGGGGACGTTCTTAAATGACTACTTTACAGCTCCAGCGCGTCGGCGACTTCGGCGGCGCAGGCCAGGGCATCGGCCATAGCTGTCTCTTATACACATCTCCGAGCCCACGAGACGTAGAGGAA
>USEK01000091.1 GCA_900553705.1 uncultured Collinsella sp. | reverse complement strand
CTCGTGGGGCTCGGAGATGTGTATAAGAGACAGCCAAACGACCATCGCGCGCTTAGGCTTGCCCACAGCCGAGGCAAACATGCGCGACAGCTCCTCGAAAGCGCCCAATCCGACGCGGACATCGACACTGCGGTTTTGGAAATTGATAAGTTGACGGCGAATCATAGCAGTCCACGCTCCAAAAGCTTCTCGGCACAAAGGTAGGAAACGTCCTCGAAGGACTTGTTGCGAATATCAAGGGTAATATCGGCGGCCTGGCGATACAGCGGACGGCGATGCTCAAACAGGCGCGCAGCATGCTCGGGCGAGCGGAAATCGGGCCGGGTATCGGAGCGGCGAATCTGGCGCAACGAATCCTCAAAGTCGCCTTCGAGGTACACACAGGTACCCATCTCGTGCATCAGTTCAATGTTCACCGGCGTCTCGACGATGCCACCACCGCACGATACCAGCAGGCTGCGCTCACTTTGAAGCGAACGGAGAGCCGAGGTCTCGAGCTCGCGAAAACGATCCTCGCCCTCGGTCTTAAATATCTCGGTCACCGACTTGCCGCAACGGCGGACGACTAGGCGGTCGGTATCGATAAAACGCCGCTTGAACATAGTGCCGACGTTGCGCGCGAGCGTCGATTTGCCCGCGCCCAAAAAGCCGATAAAGAAGATATGGTCGCAGCCGTGTTTGGTGTGCTGGGACATGACGAGACCTATTCCTCGCAGGGAAGGTCGCGCAGGGCCCGGCGCTCAAAGATACGGAAGATCTGCGTATACCACAGGTCCTGCGTGGCCTGCGGCTTTACCAGGATGGTATCGACGCCGGCGAAGTTGCCGCTCCACACGTCCGTGTAGAGCTGATCACCGATCAGCACCGCCTCGTCGGCCGTGGCGCCGAGGCGCTTAAGACCCGCCTTGAGGGCAAACGGTGCCGGCTTCATGGCGTGGCTGATGGCCTCGAGTCCCAGCTCGCGTGCTGATGCCATGACCTGGTCGCGATGCCAGTTGTTGGACACCATGCACAGCTTAAAGCCTTTGGCGCGGGCGGTATCGAGCCAAGCGGAAACCGCGGCGGGAACCTGCTCGGTGTCGCGCGGCACCAGGGTGTTATCGCGATCGAGCAGAATGGCGCGTTTGCCGTCGGCCCACAGGGTATCAAGGTCGATGCGATCGACCGAGGCAACGTATCGTTTGGGGCTAAAAATCCTCATGCTAATTCCAAGACTGTTGATGCTCTTCGTAGGTTTGCGAGAAGTACTCCTCGTCCTGCGTAATGTAGAAATACAGGTCATCGGAGTCGGTCGGCTCAAGCGTGGCCTTGAGTGCCTCGAGCGACGGAGAGCAGATGGGCGTGGGTGGCAGACCCTCGTGCTTATAGGTGTTATACGGACTATCGCTCTGCAGGTCGTCGGCGGTAACCTCGCCACCGGTGACATACATCATGGTCGCATCGCTGTTGAGATAGCGCAGACCGTCGAGCTTGCCGGCAAGGCGGTTGTAGAAGACCGAGGCCACGTGCGCGCGCTGGTCGGCGTTGAGGCCCTCGCGCTCAACGATAGAGGCCAAGTTGACGATGTCGTAGTCGGACATCTCCACACCGAAGCGTTCCTTGATCTTGGCTTCGCAGCTCGCAAAGTCAAGCGACTTGTACTCGGTCTTAAACTGATCGAGCATGGCGCGAATCACGCCATCGGCCGTCGGCGAATCACCCAACGAATAGGTCTTGGGGAACAAGAAACCCTCGAGCGAGTCGTTGGCGGCGCCCTTAAGGAAGCTATAGTCGTCCACGTAGTTGGAGGCCTTGGCCTGGTTGAGGAAGTCTTCCTTAGAGATGCTGTCGTAGGCCTGGGCCACACGGTCGGCGACTTGATCGACCGTCAGGCCCTCAGGGATAGTCAGCGCATTGGAGCCCGCGTTGGGGCCTTCCATGAGTTGCTGAACAACCTTGGTCGCATCCATGAGTGTGGTGAACGAATAATCACCAGGCTTGAGCGACATATCGGCGTTGAGCTTTTTCACCGCCGCATAATAATCCTTGGGATTTTCGACGATATGATTCTCGGAGAGAATCGAAGCGATGCTGTCACCCGAGGCACCATCGGGAATCGTGATAGTAACCTGCTGGCCTGCAACGACTTTCGCACCCTCACCGCCAAAGAAGCCCTTGACGGCTGGCACGACAAAGAAAACGATCGCGACAAGCGCAAGCACGGCAACAACGCCACCGATAATCATAGGCACCGGGGAGCTTTTCTTTTGAGCACCGCGACGAGCATGCGTGTTGTAGCTCGAGCGGGTCGCCGGAGCAACGCCATGCGAACCGCGAGCGTGATGCGAATGCGATTGAGGGGCCTGAGTTCGCTGGGTAGGTGCCTGCTGCTTAAAGCGGGTACCGCCTGCAGGCTGGGCCGTACGAGCAGTGGGCTGCTGAGCCGCGTGAGAAGCCGAATGCTGAACCGAACGAGCAGAAGGCTGCTGACCCGTCCGTTGAACAGGTTGGGCCGAACGAGAGAAGGACTGCGCCGGGCGCGCGGCAGGCTGAGCTGCGCGCTGCGTCGGTTGTGCCGGACGCTGGCCAGGCTGGGCAGGGCGCGACGCCGGCTGCTGTGTACGATTCGGCTGGCGCGGATCGGAAGCGCTAGGCATGCTGAACCTCCTCGTTTTTACGATCGAGCCATGTCTGCAAGAACAGGCTGGCGGCGATCATGTCAATCTTGCCCCTCATCTGCTTTTCGTTGAGCCCCTGCTCTCGCAGGATTCGCTTGGCCTCCTGCGAGGACAGACGCTCGTCCTCAAACTCCAGCGGAAGGTCGAGCTCGTCGGCAATCTTGTGGGCCACGGCGGCGACGCGCTCGGCCTGGGGGCCGGGTTCACCGGCCATGGTCAAAGGACGTCCGCTTACCAGGATATCGGGCTCATAGTCCTCGACCAGGTAGCGAAACGTCTTTGACATACCGGTGACCTCGGCAGCCGGAAGCACCTTGACAGGCATTGCCATCTTGCCATCACGACTCGAGACGGCAATGCCAATCCTGGTCTCCCCTATGTCCAGTGCGAGCGCGACCACAGCGACTACTTAGGTTCTTAGGCGCCGAGCGCGGTCTTAGCGGCCGCGAGGGCATCGGCGATGCCGGCAGCATTCTTGCCACCGGCCTGGGCCATGTTGGGACGACCGCCACCGCGACCGTCGACCAGGCCCGCAATCTGCTTGATCACGTTACCGGCGTGGAAACCGGCCTTCACGGCGTCATCGGAGCCGGCAGCGAGCAGGGCCGGGGTGCCCTTCTCGGTCACGCTGGCAACAACGCAGGCGACAGGGCCGGCGACCTTCTGGTGCACGGTGTCCCAAACGTTGCGCAGGTCTGCGGCCTCGAGTCCCTGAAGCTCAGCGACAACGAGCTTATAGCCGTCGAGCTCGACGGCGCCCTCGATGGCGCTGGAGATGGCGTCGGAGGAGCCACCGGTCAGAGCCTTCTTGAGCTTGTTGGAAGTCTCGCGCAGCTCGGCCTGCAGGTTCTCCACGCGGGCGGGAACCTCGTCGACGCGGCACTTGAGCGCAGCGGCGGCGGCGTCGACGAGCCCCAGGCGGTCGGCCATATAGTCGAGAGCACCCTTAGAGGTCACGGCCTCGATACGGCGGACATTAGAGCCCGTGGAGGACTCGGAAATGATCTTGAACAGGCCGATCTCGGCGGTATTGGCGGCATGGGTGCCACCACAGAGCTCGCGGGAGAACGGCTGGTCCTCGGCGCCCACGGAGACGACGCGGACGACGTCGCCGTACTTCTCGCCAAAGAGAGCGACAGCGCCGGCGGCCTTGGCCTCGTCGATGCCCATGACACGGGTCACGACCGGCTTGGAAGCGAAGATCTGCTGGTTGACCAGGTCCTCGACAGCCTTGAGCTGGTCGGAGGACAGAGCCTCGAAGTGCGTGAAGTCAAAGCGCAGGTGCTCGGGCGTCACCAGCGAGCCGGCCTGAGAGACGTGCTCGCCCAGGACCTGCTTAAGCGCAGCGTCGAGCAGGTGGGTGGCGGTATGGTTGCGGCGCAGGAAACCACGGCGCTCGGCGTCGAGTGCGGCGGTCAAGGTAGCACCGACGGTCAGCGTGCCCTCGGCAACATGCGCGACATGGGCATACAGGCCGTTGTGGTTCTTGGTGTCGGCAACGGTCAGCGCAACGCCCTTGGCGGAAAGCTCACCGGCGTCGCCCTGCTGGCCACCCATCTCGGCGTAGAACGGGGTGCGGTCGAGCACAACCTCAACGTCCTCGCCGGCGGAAGCAGACTCGACGGACTCGCCGTTGCGAACGATGGCGACAACCTTGGCGCCCTCGATGACGTCGTTGTCATAGCCGTCGAACTCGGTCGCAGCGACCTTGTCGGAAAGCTCGACCCACACGTCGTTAAAGCTGCCCCAGGCATCGCCCTTGGCGTTAGCGCGGGCGCGGGCCTTCTGGTCCTCCATGCAAGCGGTGAAGCCGTCCATGTCAACGTCGTGGCCAGCAGCGCCGGCGATCTCGACGGTCAGGTCGATGGGAAAACCAAAGGTGTCGTGAAGCTTAAAGGCGACATCGCCCGGAAGGACGGCGCCGTCAGCGAGTGCGGCCAGGGCCTCGTCCAGGTAAACGCGGCCGTTATCGAGTGTCGTTGAGAAACGCTCCTCCTCGGAGGCGACGATACCCTTGACGAGCGCGACATTCTTGAGCAGCTCGGGATAAGCCTCGCCCATCTGAGCGTTAACCTCGTCGATGAACTTGGTCAGGAAGGCGCCCTCGATGCCCAACAGGCGACCGTGGAACACGGCGCGGCGGAGCAGACGGCGAAGGACATACTCGCGACCCTCGTTACCGGGCAGGATGCCGTCAGAAATCATAAAGTCGACGGCACGGGAGTGGTCGGCGATGATGCGCAGGGAGCGGCTGGCGCCGGAGTAATCGTCGGCGTCATAGGTCTTGCCGCTGATCTCCTCACCGAGCTTGATGAGGTGCTGCATCAGATCGCCGTCGTAGTTAGCGGTCTTGTGCTGCATGATAGCGGCCATACGCTCCAGACCCATGCCCGTATCGAGGTTGCGGTGCGGCAGCTCCGGCATGGAGCCGTCCTCCTGGCGGTCGTACTGGGTAAACACGAGGTTCCAGAACTCAAGGAAGCGGTCGCAGTCGCAGCCGGGCTTGCAGTCGGGGCTACCGCAACCGACCTCCTCGCCCATGTCAAAGTAGATCTCGGAGCACGGACCGCAGGGGCCGGTGGGGCCAGCGGCCCAGAAGTTGTCGTCCTCGCCCAGACGCGAAATGTGATCCTCGGCAACGCCCAGGGAGCGCCACACGTCGTGGGTCTCGTCGTCCTCGGTAAAGACGGTGAAGTACAGGCGGTCGAGCGGCAGCTTGAACTCCTTGGTGATGAGCTCAAAGGCCCAAGCGCAGGCCTGCTGCTTGGAGACGCCGCCAAAGGAGAAGTCGCCGAGCATCTCGAAGAAGGACAGGTGACGGCCGTCCTCGCCGATGCAGTCGATGTCGTTGGTGCGGACGCACTTCTGGCAGGAGATCGCGCCGATCTCCTTCATGGTCTTCTTACCCTGGTAGTACTCCTTAAACTGGTTCATGCCGGCGTTGGCAAGCAGCAGCGAAGGGTCGTCGGGGACGAGGGACGAAGAAGGATAGAGCTTAAGACCGCGCTCCTCAAAGAAGTTGAGGAACTTAGAGCGAATCTCGGCCGTAGTCATTGACGGGTAGTCAGCACTCATAGAGGGAATCTCCTCGGTTTCACATCGAAACAGTTCAAACGTAACGATATTACCATCCCACCGCCCCAGCGCAAAAAAGAGGGCCGCCAAACAGCGACCCTCCAGCGAAAGTGCATGTTATTTAGGACCATGCAATCCTTTGAAAAAAAATGGGTTTGGTAAAATACCATATAAGAATCATCCGGAAGGAGCGATCGATGAAAAGCAAACGATTTGTCCTGAATGCACTTCTGGTAGTAGCAATATTGACGCTCTTGGTCTTCTCCTACTCATACATGAATCAGCCAAGATTTGGATATGCTTTATACGCTGTTTTTTCCGGCGAAACAACTTACAACATTTACAACACTATAGGCTTCATTGACGCAATCTTTTTCTATGTAGTCGGCCCCGTATCCTGTCTCTTATACACATCTGACGCTGCCGACGACTAGTCGAG